>JAYWCR010000136.1:0-3529 GCA_043780395.1 Sphingobacteriales bacterium | reverse complement strand
ACCCTGTCGCTTATCTCTTTTTCTGTCAGGTGCTTGAGCCGGTCAGTGCCAAACTGCTCCACACAGAACGATGCCATGGCAGATCCATGGATGATAGCTTTTTTGAATGTGTCAAAGGAAAGGTCACCCGATCGCGCAATATATCCGATAAAGCCGCCTGCAAAGGTATCACCAGCCCCTGTAGGGTCAACTACATCTTCAAGTGGCAGGGCGGGAGCAAAGAATACATTGTCATTTGAAAAGAGCAGGGCTCCATGTTCCCCTTTCTTGATGACCAGGTACTTTGGACCCATGGAAAGAATTTTGCGTGCTGCCTTGACCAGTGAATATTCTCCTGAAAGCTGTCTGGCCTCTTCATCATTGATGGTAAGTACGTCAATCATGGTAAGAACTTCCAGCAGGTCGGGCATAGCAATATCCATCCAGAAGTTCATGGTGTCAAGTACGATCAGCCTTGGCCTTGTCCGGAGCCCTTCAATGACCTTTTTCTGGATCTGAGGGGTAAGGTTTCCAAGCATCAGGTATTCACAGTTCTGATAGGATTCAGGAATGACGGGATCAAAATTTTCCAGCACATTCAGTTCTGTGATGAGTGTATCACGGCTATTCATGTCTTTATGATAGCGGCCAGACCAGAAAAAAGATTTTTCACCTTCTTTCAATTGTAAGCCTTCGAGGTCAATCTGATGCTCTTCAAAGCTCTTAATATCCTGTTTTGGGAAGTCATCACCGATAACGGCAACGATATTTACCTGGTTTGTAAAATAAGAAGCAGCAAGGCTTCCATAAGTAGCGGATCCGCCGGCAATCCTTTCGGCCTGACCATGAGGTGTTTCAAGTGTGTCAAGAGCAACGGTACCAATAAATAGAAGACTCATTAGAATATTTTTTTGCTCAAAGATTGGATATTAGATATAAAAATCCTAATATTGCAATCCCAAAGGGGCAAAGATTCCTGAGTAGCTCAGCTGGTTAGAGCATTTGACTGTTAATCAGAGGGTCGCTGGTTCGAGCCCAGCCTCAGGAGCCTATTACTAAAAACACTTTTACCATGTCCGGTAAAAGTGTTTTTTTTTGTCCGCTTTCAGCACAAAAAAAGCCTCTGTCTTTTCAGGCAGAGGCTTCTTTGTTATGAGTCAACAAGTTTTACCAGAACTTCACGTAAAGGGCTGTAAGGAGCAGCAGGGTTACAATGATCAGTGCAAGGGTAGATGGTTCCACCTTAAACATGCTCTTGTCAAGCTCAAATGCTTTGAGGTTGACTTTGGGGCCTCCAAGGCTTACAAAGACCATGACGATCATCGTAAACATAAAGGAGAGTCCCATACAGATCAGAAAGGGGATCTCATAGCCCCCGCGTCCGTTCGGATAGGCGGTGTAAAGAAAATTTTCATGTCCGAAAATAGCAGGTGCATAATTATTGAACAGCACCGACATAGCAAAGCCGGTAATGATGCCTGTAATGGCAGCTGCGCCCGTTGTGCGTTTCCAGAAGAAACCAAGAATAAAAATGGCAAAGATTCCCGGGCTGATGAAGCCTGTATATTTTTGAATGAAGGTAAAACCGCCTTCCCCGCCAATGCCAAGAAGATCTTTCCAGGTAAGCAGAATGGAAAGGGCCAGGGCTATGGCAATCACAATTCTTCCTGTTCTGACCATGTTCTTTTCAGAGGCATCTTTATTCAGGTATTTCTTATAAATATCAAGTGTGAAAATAGTGGAGATGCTGTTTGCCTTGCCTGCAAGAGAGGCCACAATGGCTGCTGTAAGGGCAGCTACCGAGAGGCCTTTAAGTCCGTTTGGTAAAAAGCCCAGCACGGCTGAATAGGCATTGTCAGAATTTAATTTTCCTCCTGAATGCATCTCTGCATGCAGCCCGCCATGTTTATAAAGTACATAGGCAGCAATTCCAGGCAATACGACAATGATAGGCATGGCCAGTTTCATCAGACCTGCAAAAAGGATCCCTGTACGGGCAGTTTTAAGGTCGGCGCCAAGGGCTCTTTGTGTAATGTACTGGTTGCAGCCCCAGTAATTAAGGTTTACGATCCACTGACCGCCAAAATACATGGCTATACCGGGCAGTAACAGGTATTTATTTATCTCTGTCTGCGAGGCATGGGGGCCTGGCTTGGGCATGATCATCTTGAAATGTTCAGGGGCGTCTTTCAGCATGGCATTAAAACCAGCAATGGCATCTTTGCCCAGGCCAAACCGCTCGCTGACCATGGTCAGGGCAATATAGGTAGTAGCCAGACCACCGATGACAAGAACTGTTACCTGAATGACATCGGTAAAGCCAATGACCTTCATACCTCCCAGGGTAATGATCAGTGCAAAAATGGCCAGGGCAATAATGATGTAGTGGAAATAATCACCCCCTGCCATATTGTTAATAGCCAGGGCACCAAGGAAAAGAATAGAGGTCAGGTTTACAAAAATATACAGGAACAGCCAGAAAATGGCCATGATCAGACTAACGGTCTGATTATACCTGGTTTCCAGGAACTGGGGCATGGTGAAGATCTTGTTCTTCAGGTATACCGGAATAAACCAGACAGCTACAATAATCAGGGCTATGGCTGCGACCCATTCGTAGGCAGCGACTGCCAGGCCGACTACAAAGCCATTTCCGCTCTGTCCAATGAACTGCTCGGCGGAAATATTGGAAGCAATGAGCGATGCACCGATGGCCCACCAGGTTAGTGAACCTTCAGCAAGGAAGAAGTTTTTGGTATCAGAAACGCTTTTATCTTTTTTGCGGCTGTATACCCAGTACCCATATCCGGCTACTATAAAAAAGTAGATGATGAAGATGAGGTAATCTACTGAAGAAAATTTATTCATGGACGAGAGATAAAAAAATAGTCATGGAATGTGTATCAGGATCCGGTAAGGCCTGTATAAAGAAGTGTAAATCAGTTTATTTATAGAACATTTCGTTCCAGCGCAACTCGTTGCGAAGCTGGTCGATCTTTGTATCCCTGCCTATGCGGATAAACTCAAGACCAGCCATACCTGCAAAATCCTGCATATGGGCTGCTGTCAGATTCTGGCTATAGGCCGTATGGTGTGCCCCACCTGCGTAGATCCAGCCGGCACAACCGGTTTTCATATCTGGCAGGGGCTTCCAAAGTACTCTTGCAACGGGCAGGTGAGGCAGTTCATGGGTAGGTTCGATGGCTTCCACTTCATTGATCAGCAGCCTGAACCGGTTGCCCATATCAATGATAGAAGCATTCAGGGCCTGGCCGCCGGCTACATTAAATACCAGCCTTGCCGGATCTGCCTTTCCGCCGATACCCAGAGGGTGAACTTCCAGTGAAGCTTTTCCGCTGGCAAGGGAGGCATCTACTTCAAGCATATGAGAACCAAGCACCATGCTGTTTGCGGGATCAAAATGATAGGTGTAATCTTCCATAAAGGCATTTCCGCCTTCTAGGCCCGCACCCATGACCTTGAAAGCCCGCACCAGGGCAGCAGTTTTCCAGTCACCTTCACCAGCAAATCCATACCCTTCTGCCATAAG
>JAYWCR010000135.1:0-7378 GCA_043780395.1 Sphingobacteriales bacterium | reverse complement strand
ATTATGCGTACTTCTGCAGAAGTGGACCTGAGGAACCAGGCTGCAGTTGAAAGGTTCTTTCAGAATGAAAGGCCCGAATATGTATTTCTCGCTGCTGCCAAGGTAGGTGGCATTCTTGCAAATGATACTTTCAGAGCTGATTTTTTGTATGATAACCTGCAGATTCAGAACAATGTAATTCACCAGTGTTATAAGACTGGCGTTAAAAAGCTTTTGTTTTTAGGGTCGTCCTGTATTTATCCTAAAATGGCTCCCCAGCCGTTAAAAGAAGAACATTTATTAACAGGCTTGCTTGAAAAGACAAATGAGCCTTATGCGATAGCAAAAATTGCAGGAATAAAACTTTGTGAAGCCTATTGGGATCAGTATGGC
Source organism: Sphingobacteriales bacterium (assembly GCA_043780395.1). Classification (GTDB taxonomy): domain Bacteria; phylum Bacteroidota; class Bacteroidia; order Sphingobacteriales; family Sphingobacteriaceae; genus JANLVJ01. The sequence continues at coordinate 7,006 of JAYWCR010000135.1, read as the reverse complement.
TGCAAATTTATTTCTGCTATGCCAACGAATCTTTATGGCTTCAGTGATAATTACCACCCTACTAATTCACATGTTTTGCCCGCACTGATAGCCCGCTTTCATGAGGCTGCTCAGAATGAGACCCCTGAAGTAGTAGTCTGGGGTACAGGCACTCCTCTCAGAGAATTTATGTTTGCTGACGATCTTGCCGATGCCTGCCTGTTTCTAATGAATAATTACAGTGACCGTGAATTTGTAAATGTGGGTACGGGAGTTGAGATCACGATCAAGGATCTTGCTGAACTCATTGCCCGCATCACCGGCTATACTGGCCAGATAACCTTTGATGCGACCAAGCCGGATGGAACACCAAGAAAACTGATGGACAATTCTAAACTTAAAAAAGCAGGCTTCAAACCACGTACTTCGCTGGAAGCAGGCATAAAGCTTGCATATCAGGATTTTCTGACCGAAAAAGAAAATAAAATGAAGTGATAACAGGGATTAATCTCTCAAACTTCTGATCAGCTTTTTAACAAAGGGAAGCCTTATGATCACAGGGATAAACCTGCTGATCTTCTGCATCATATCAGAAGGAATTTCCTGTGAAAGTCTGACTGCAGCAAATTCCGAGATCCAGGTAGCAGCCTTTTTAAGCATAAGTCCTTTGGTACCTAAAAAGAATCTGTCTACAATAAAAGGAACACCTGTCTGTATGGCATTTTGCATAGACTGGGAACTTGACTTGCCTGAGAAGAAGTTTTCAGCATGTCGGAAAAGATTCCTGTAGGGCAGAAACTTTTTCTGCACGTTTTCAACTCTACCGTATAAGACTGTTTCCTGGGCTGATCTTACAGCTTGTAAGCGCAGACGTTCGGCATGTAATTCGGTTATATTATTAATTCTGGCTATCATTTTTTAAAATTCTTTTTGATCATCATATTGATCAAACGGTTTTCAAAAACGCTTTTCCTTATCAATACAATAAGAATAACAAGAAGCACATAGATTCCGGCTACAATGAAAAAGCCGGCAGCTACATTGTTTACCAGGCTTCCAAGATAAATAGCAAGTCCGGTGCTTAAAAATATAAGTATGAAAATGGAAAAAAATCCGATCAGTATATAAGAGATGATCTTTGATATAATAGAGCTTGATTTTTCTATCAGATCAATTTTAACAAGCTCAATACGCGTTGTCAGATATTCTTTAAGCTGTTCAAAGAGATTCCTGTCTTTAAATTCTTTTTCGTCCATTGATGTGAGATGTTTAAAATCAGCCGGTTAAAGGTCTTTAACCGGCTGGTCTGTTCAGGCTACGAAATCTTCATGAAGATGTTCAGCATCATTTTTTAGCTTACCCTTTTTTTCATTCAGGGTGTCGATCTGGTCAGAAACTTTTTTCTTGACATCATCGCTCACACTCTTCAGAGAGTCGTTTAGTTTTTCGCGTAGGTCAGAACCTTTTTCAGGAGCCAGTAATAATCCTATTGCTGCTCCGGCAATTAATCCTAACAAAATGCCTGTAAGTGTTTTTCCGCTATCATTCATGGCGATTGGTTTAGTGATTAAAAAAATTTTTTTTCTGATATCTGCATCCTGAACCCAATCCCAATAATTAAGCCAATTAATACATCCTTAAATCATAATTGTTTAAGAATTAAGGATATCTAATTTTAGGCATTGTTACCCGCAAAGAGGTTTAAATACAGATGAAGTTAAAGTAGTGATTATTTCCAATAGCTTTAATTTCCTGAGCGTATATAATAAAAAAAGCTGCCTCAACGAGGCAGCTTTTTTTATTTACCTGATCTTAAAGTCTGATCTGACAGCTTGAGCTGCTTAGAAAAGATTGAATTCAACTCTTCTGTTCTTTGCTCTTCCAGCTTTTGTTTTATTGGAAGCAACAGGATGAGCCATTCCGAATCCACTTGCGCTGATACGCGTATCGGCAATTCCTTTTTGCACAAAATAGGCTTTCACTGCATTTGCGCGGCCTTTTGATAGGCGTAGATTTGCAGCTTTCTTACCTACATTGTCGGTATAACCTTTCAGTGTGAGGCTTAGATTAGTATGTGCATTAAGGATGTCTGCAAGTTTATCCAAAGAAGTATATGAACTCTCCTTGATAATAGTTTTGTTGGTTGCAAAGTCAAGATTTCTGAATGCTTCACGTACTACCTGAATTTCTTCATCTGTAATTTTAGCAGGTGCAGCAGCAGCTACTGTATCACGCTTTGGCAGATCACAACCTGATCCATCCACTTTATTGCCGGCTGGAGTATTAGGGCACTTATCAAATACGTCTGATACACCATCTCCGTCAGAATCTTTCTTCAGGTTAGATACATCACCTTCTACACCAGTAACTCTGGTTTTTACCCCATTGATTTCTTTTGAAAGACTGTCATTATTTTTCAGCTCATCATACATTCCCGCAACCGGATTGTTCCATACAAGCGCCTGCTTTTTCTGACCTGCTCCAAAAATATATTCAAGTCCGATATACCCCATGGATGCTTTGCTCTGACGGGCATCATGTGTCACATAAGGAGATCCCATCAGGTTGGCAGCATCGAAGAAATATGCATCATAACCTATATTCACTGCAAACGATTCTGATGCCCTGAACTTCATGCCTACTCCGACCGGAACATATCCTGATTTGAGCTTTTTATTGTAGTTTGAAGGGCTAAATCCGGCCAGTCCGTAACCACCGGTTACAAAGAACCTGATACCGTTTCTTCTTTTAAGAAAATTGATAGAAGCCACATCTACTTCACCCTTGATACTTACTCCATAGGTAAGCTTTGTTGTCACTGCAGAGTTACCAAATCCAATTGCCTGGGAATTCTGTGAGGAAGGAGAATTATTTGCTTTTAACTGGCCGCCTACGTAATCTATACGTACAGCAAGATCATGTGAGATCTGGTATTTTGCGAATGCCGCATAACCAAAAGATACCTGATTATGGGAAAACTGATTGGTTCCAATGAAAAACTGGGGAGAAATTGCACCACCATTCACGCCTATTGAGAATGTTGCAAATTGTTTCGCTCCTCCAAATGTTTTAACGGGTCCGTAAACTGAGGATGATTTAGTACTGTCGGCAGTTTTCCTTGCCAGGGGAATAGACGCTTTTGTGCTGTCCTGTGCAAAGGAGGGATGCGCGAACAACGCAGCACTCATAAAGAGAGGGTAAATAAAATTTTTTTTCATAGTCTTATTTTTAATAATAAATCAAGTTTAGTCGACTTATAGGCAAAAAATGTACCAGAATACGAAACGTTTTACAGTTCAAGCGAAATGGAGAATTCTGTTCCTTCAGTTTCCACACTCTCTACCTTGATCGACCCTTTGTGTTTGAAAATTATATTCTGTGCGCTGGTAAGACCCAGACCGGTACCTTTCACTTTGCCTGTAAAAAATGGTTCAAAAAGCCGGTTTATGTTTTCAGGGCTGATGCCGATACCATTGTCACCTATGGAAATGATGAGCTTGTTATCCTTTTCGACAGTTTTTATGGTCAGCAGACCCACATTAGGTTCCATTGCTTCCACAGCATTGATGATAAAATTCAGCAGTGCGATCTTGATCTTTTCTGGGTCAACCAGAATTGTAGGAGCGGTATGACCTGGAATCAGGTTAAGCGTAATATTCTTAAGCTTGATACGGTCGGCGGCCAGTACAAGTGTGTCATTGATCAGGGAATTGACAGAAAAATCCTCAATGTTCAGCTCTTCCGATTTAGTGGACTGCAGAAGTTCAGTGATCAGCTGGTTAATACGTTCGCAGTTTCTCTTAATGATGTCAAAGTACAGGTCGTAAGGCTCATAGTCTTCTTCAAGCTCGCTCTTAAGCTGCCCCATGGATAAAGTAATATTTGTCAGTGGATTCCTGATCTCATGAGCAATAGTGCGCGCAAACCGGCCGGTAAGAGCCATTTTTTCAGAAGCTACAAGTTCCTGCTCCGCCCTTTTGCCGGCAGAGACATCTGCAAATGTTAAAACGATTCCATCCCCGAACTTTACTACAGCAATGTAGACCCATTTTTTAAGGATCATTGTATATTCTTCCCAAAAAGCGGCCTGCTCATTTTCAACTACATCAACCAGTTTCTTAAGATAGCCAGACCTGAGAGTTCCATTGAAAAGGGCAGTAAGTCTGGCACCCTCTGTCAGAGCTGTTTCAGCCTCAAGGATTTTCCGGGATGAGCTGTTAAAGGTAAGAAGCATGAAATCAGTAATTTGCCCCGATGCATTTCTGATAGCCCGGAATGCAAGAATTCCATTTTCAGAACTGTTGTAGATACCCCTGACAAGTTCTTCTGCATTCAGCCGGTCTCTAACCTCCTCGCCAAGGGTCACAATGACCCGCTGTTCATTCTGCTGTGTTTCCAGATAGTTCAGACAGAGGCCCAGAAATGGAATGAGATAGGTGATGATCTGCAGAAAATGAGCAATGTTAGAATGATTGTCAAAAAGCGGGAATGTGGAAAGGCTCATATGAATCTGCGTAAATATGGCAGGAACCACACTTAGAATAAGCATCTGAGAAAACCTCGAGGGATACTTCTCATAAAATGCCGGGAAAATAAAGATGACCGACAATACATAGAGCACTATAGGAATGATATCAAATGGCCGTGCAATAAAATTGCCTGGAAAATACAGATCTGGAACGTTTTTTAGAGAGAGTAATATGTTGACTGTTAAAAAGGACAACAATAAAAAGATGGCGCTGATATAGAACACTACATTATCGGCATACTGCACAGTTTCTTCCCTGTTCTTTTTTGACAGGAGCAGAAAAATGCCTGTACCCAGAATAAGGATCACGGAGTGAAAGGTGCGGCTGATGATCCAGGTGAACTGGGAAATAGTAAGCTGGTCACCTTCAAGTGTAATGAGGTTAGTGGCAGCCAGAATATGAAAGATGTCAAGCATTCCGGCACAAAAAAGTGCTACTCCTACAATGGGCGTACTTATGTCTTTCTTGATGCTATAATCTATGAATGCAAGAATAGCAGTAAGCAGGGCAATGGGAATTGAAAACGATACCAGGATTGTCTGAATGAATCTTCCATTCTGCAGGCTCTGGACTTCACGCTCCTGCAATGGAAAAGGGAGGCGGTCAAGATTCTGAAAGTTTATACCATGGGGCTGTGATCCGAAATCAACTCCCAGAAAATTGAGTAAACTCGGAAGTATACAGATCAAAAGGGTGATCCAGATAAAATGCGCTGGAATGTTATACCTGTTTTTGAAGCGGATAATTCTGGGCGTCATGTTCCAGCTTAAAGTTTATATAAGATCTGAATTGATCGCCTTCATTTTATTGTATAATGTTTTCCTGTCAATATTCAGAATTTTTGCTGCTTTGGTTTTATTGAAGTTTACCTGCTTGAGTACCTGCAGGATAGTCTCATATTCAGCTTCAAGGGCAGCATTCTTGAGATTTGTTTTGATAGCTCCGTTCTCTTCCTCGCGGATCAGTACCGGTTCTCTTGAGGCTGAGAACATATTTGACATCTCCGTAATTTCAAGAGGCAATGATTTAGCCTCCACAATTTTATGGCTCTCAGTGAGCAGAGAAGCCCGCCTGATCACATTTTTAAGCTCCCTGACATTTCCTGGCCATGGATATTCAAGAAAGCAGTTGATCACTTCTTCACTGAAACCGTCGAGCTCCTTGTTTAGTTCAAGTGAAGACAATTTTAGGAAATAATCAGAAAAGATTAAAATGTCTTTCCCCCTGTTTCTCAGCGCAGGGATATTTATACTGAATTCATTAAATCTATGGTAAAGGTCTTCCCTGAAGCGACCTTTCTGTACCGCCTCCCAGAGGTTTTCATTGGAGGCTACGATCAGGCGCACATCCAGATCAATTTCCTTGGTTGATCCTATTCGTTTTACTTTTCGCTCCTGAACAACCCTTAGCAGGGAAACCTGAATATCGTACGATAGGTTAGCTACTTCATCAAGAAAGAGCGTGCCCCCGTTCGCCATTTCAAAATGACCTATCTTCGTTTGAAATGCACCTGTAAATGATCCTTTCTCATGCCCGAAAAGTTCACTGCTTGCCAGTTCTTTTGAAAGTGATCCACAATCCATAGCCACAAAGGGCTGGTCTTTGCGCATACTCTGTGCATGGATCTTATGTGCTACAGATTCCTTACCTGTACCACTTTCACCAAAAAGAATGATGCTGTAGTTGGTAGGGGCAACCAGATCGATCTGCCTGTACAGCTCTTTTGCAACGGCACTTTCCCCCCTTATAAATCCTTCTTCGTCTTTATATAACTTTCCGGGCTTCCCTGACCGGGGCTTGGCAACTGTACCTTCAAGGCTACCTGTCACATCTGCATGCTCAAAGGCCTTGTTGATGGTATTCAGAATTTCATCGGGATACAGGGGTTTGGTGATATAATCGTAGGCTCCGCCCTTGATCAGGTCAACAGCAATCTTTACATCTGAATAACCGGTAATAATAATTACTATGGTAGCAGGATTGATACTTTTTATCCGATGCAACATCTCTTTACCATCTGCGTCTTCAAGTCTGAAATCACATAAAACAAGGTTATGCTCTTCATTTTTAAGAATGTCCATGGCTTTAGCACCTGTAGATGCCGTGTTTACTTCGTATCCATGTTTTCTCAGAAACTTTGAAAGCAATAAGCCGATATTTACTTCGTCATCAAGGATCAGAATTTTTTTCATTATCTAAATTTCGTCTTATATTCTAATAATAAGGAACTTAAAGATTTATAAAGCTCCTGTATTTCTTTTATGAAGAAATTGTAAAGGCTGAAACAGCCACAGGATTAAAGGAGTACTCCAAAATTCCGGCAGTTAAAATATATATTTTTGCTGTAGATAGAACCAGGTGATAATCAAAGTTATAAACTTTGATTAAAATTTGCACAGTAGTAAAGTTACTCAGGCCTGATAGGGTGTTTGGGATTCCATGCCTCTCAGTTTGCTGGTTATAAGAAGAGAATTAAAAGGTTTGCTGATATAATCATC
>JAYWCR010000134.1:0-4062 GCA_043780395.1 Sphingobacteriales bacterium | reverse complement strand
CTGAAAGCCCGCAACGGTAAATATTCGGTGCTGGGGAACCATGACTATGGTGATTATATGCAATGGGAAAATGAATCTGATAAAGAGTCAAACCTGCAGCAGTTAAAGAATGTACACGGGCAGATCGGCTTCAGGTTATTGCTGAATGAACAGGTGAAAATTGAAAAGAACGGAGCGCATATTAGCCTGATAGGCGTAGAGAACTGGGGAAAAGGAAGCTTTGCAAAGCACGGAGACCTTAAGAAAGCCGCCCGGGATGTGAATGATAAAGATTTCAAGATCCTCATGTCCCATGACCCCTCACACTGGGATGCAGAAGTTCTTCCCTTTGACAAGCATATTGACCTTACCTTATCAGGGCATACACACGGCATGCAGTTCGGGGTTGAGTTTCCTTTCTTTAAATGGAGCCCTATTAAATATATCTACCCTCAATGGGCCGGTATTTACCATAAAAAAGACAAGTATCTCTATGTGAACAGAGGATTCGGCTTTCTTGGCTATCCGGGCAGGGTTGGAATTTTACCGGAGATTACGGTGATCACACTGCTCAGGGCCTGACCTATGGCGCTGATCCCTCTGATAAAGACAACAAATCCAAGGCTTGATGGCTCTCCAGGTGATCACCGATAAAAGGTAGTTATAAAAGTTTCTTTTCTGAACCAGCTTAATGGCTGATATTTGAAGATGGACAATGACCTGGAAATACCTGTCACCTTTAACGGCGAAGAACTTTCGTTCGGAACCAAACTTATACTTAGCGGCTTTACCTATAAATTCGGAGTGGATGTATATGGCAAGATCATTTTCTTTGAACCTGATGAGGAAGGGCAGTACCGGGCCATCTATGAAAATTCAGGAGCTTCTGAGAACCCACCGGTAAATGTAGCGTTGCTGAAGGCTATAGCCTTGGTGATTCAGGGGGTGACGGACGCGCAGCAGGGGTAAGCGGCACGGCTGGCATGGATGCCGGAACTGATTTATTATGGTATTTACCGGCTATGGCAGCCCCTACGCTGATAATGGTGGATGTCAGCGAAGCAATATTTCCGCCCTGTTCTCTGAAAAAAACATCATTCATTGCATTTCTGGGATCTCCTTCAAGCCCAACTCCTTCAATAATAGCTTTTTTAGATTTCAGACCCACTGACCTAGCCCCAATTAATTCTAATTTTACGAAGCCTTGAATTCTGGACAATTGAGGTTTCGAAATGATCTTATGTGCCGCCTCTGCTAAACGGGCTAAATATTTACCAGCCCGGAAAACAGCATAAGCAGGTGAATCATGAAATGCATGCAATGAATGTATGGCATCACCCACATTTTCATTGACTGATTGAAGGTAAAGTTCTGGTTGAATAACATATTCAATCTTGCTCAGTCGTTTTTCACCCCGGGCCTTATTTAAATTAACTAACTTTTTTCCCGCGCCCTGACCAAGGACAATATGCTTAACAGCCCCTTCGGTAGCATACACCTCATTGGCAAATGTTAAAGCCTGAGCAATCTTAGAAGAAAGCAGGACTCCTTTTTCTTGTATTTTCTCTCTGTTTTGTACATTATCAGGCAACAAGTTTAATTCTTTAATTTCTAACCTTATTATTTTTACCTCCAACAAATGCGCTGCATATAATTCATTAGACGCCAGGGTTTCAAGAGCATCGGCAGAATATTTAGCCTCAAACCTGGTTTTTGAAAAATTCAGCCTTTCTTCTGCCAAATCAACTGATTCTTTCAAAGCAAGTTTCTTTAGATCAACTGATTCTCTAAAATTATTGAATTCAATTTCAGCTCTTGTAAATTTGTATATTATCAGCTCCCTTTTTCTTTCCTGTAAATGATCCAATAAATTTAATTTATACATTTCCCATTGATTATCATCCAAATTTCTTCGGATTTTCACCAGTGACCATACTTCCATCTGCTCATTTTTTTGCTTTAAATGAGCTCCTGTTAACAGTATTTCTGATCCAGGGATTATAGTTAATTTATTGTTTTTAAATTTCGTTCCGGTTTTAGATTTATGGATATAGTCTGATGCATATACATTGATATCAAAAACGGTGGCAGGAGCATAAGGAACCTGAAAATGTTTAGGAAATTCAGTATTTATGAGCTTCACAGCAATTTCTGTATTGCTCCCTGCAAGTGATAGATCGACATCCGAGGTCACAGCTTCAGATCCGACTGAGTCCAGGGTCTTAGCCAGGTTTTCTAAAAAGCTCTCTTCTTCTAACCCCTCACTTGATCGCTGCATTTCGTTTCTCGAGGCAACCTCTCTAACCTCAGCTTTCATCTTCCTAAGCACAAGAACAGTAAATGCTCTCCATTTAAACTTTCGCATTGCTACCATCTTATGCATTAAGATCATACTCCGCTCATGTTCAGGTGCAAGCTCAGAACCAGGCCATTTACCCATTGTCAGACAGGTCTTCAGTTTAAACCAATTAGCCTCAAACGGACCTTTTAAAATCTTAAATAAAAGGTCAGGATCCACTATGGTCCGGGATTCTCCGTTGAGGTAATTTTTTACATCTGCTAAATTTTCAATGTCATTAACAGGTTTTGGTATGAGTGGTTCAACAGGTTTTGGTGTGGGTGGATCAATTATAGTGTTTGTGGGTATAAGCATTGGGGGCAATGGTCTAAGCATTCTGCCACCCTCCGTATTAGACATGATAATTGAGGCAAGAAAATCTCTTCTGCTATGCTCTGACTCTGCAAATTCCTGACTATCAGGTATATCAGTTGAATCAGGCCTGGTAGCAGGAATAATCGGAACAAGCCCGGCTGGTGCTGGTTCACCTCGGGAGGGATCTTCTTGAGGAGTGGAAATACGAGGAGATGGAGAAACTAAGATCGGAGGCAGCAAAGCTGGCCGTGCAGCGCGTTCACGGTCAGGATCCTGAATGCCCGTTACTCCCTGTGCCGGTAAACATGCAAGGGAAGCAGGCCCCGCAGGATCAGGTAATGTACCGGCACGAATCTGAGAGGAGATCGGCTGCAAAAGTCTTGCAGCAAATCTACCGGTACGCCCCCCTAGTAGGCGCGATGAGGCATGCTTATCTACAGGTTGTCCCCTTGAAAACCTGGGGGCTAAACTTTCAGCAGGTGAAGCAGCTGAAAGAGTATGTCCTGGGGGGGGGCTGGGTGCTGGTGGTGAAGGGGGAAATAGAGAAGTTCCCTGAACCCCTAAGACAGGGTAAGCTAACATTGAAACATTCGATGAGGAAGCTTCCAATCTGGCACGACCCCTTGCTAAAGTCCCGCGACTTGGTAGAGAGGCAGCGGTACGCCCGATTCCATTACTGCTTGTTGCTCCCAGAATTGCAGGAAAATGAGTGCCTGTATCAGGTTTAAGTCCATGTTCATGATCACCTTTAGGCATTTCTTATAATTATTTCTTATTCTGGTTAATATAAGAAAAACCCTGGCGGGATTGAAAATGTAAACTTTTAATTCCAAGGCTAAAATATGTTGATAAGATAGCCATTTAAGTTTCCCTATCACCTTAATTCAGCGGTAGAATTTCAACCAGCACATTCCAATGCGCAATGACCAGTTCCAGTGCTTCTGCTCTGCCTTTTTATACGCTTTCTGGTCTGGGAAAAACTGTCAAAAAAGAAGGTGATTGATTTCAGTTTCTCAGGTATAGTTTAGTTTTTTTCCCAGAGTAACTTTGTGGCAATATTGTCTCCCCACCTAGGTGCCGAAGCCTGGCTATAGTTTTCCCCATTTACATTCTGTTCGGTAACAGGGTAAGTAAACCTGTTCATATACGTGCTTTGCCCGGGAGTAAACGCAAAACAAGCCCAAGGCGCCTGATCCTCTGTACAGGCATCATACCTCCGGTTATAGAGCGTAATATATTTCTGAGTCCCGATCTTTTGTTTGTACGATTTAATCACCTCCTGTATTTTTCATAGCAGCAAGGATGGAAAAGGCTCCGTTAAGTACAAAAGATTTTTTAAGAAGTTCGGGCTTTTTTAAATGAATCTCATTCCACCCCTGTTGCTGGATCCCCACTTCTACAGGGAGCATGCTGAAGAGTGTTTGCTTCCC
>JAYWCR010000133.1:0-3039 GCA_043780395.1 Sphingobacteriales bacterium | reverse complement strand
ACACAGACCGGTGAGACCAGTATCCATGTAAAAGAATTAAGCCTGCTGAGCAAGTCGTTAAAGCCTTTGCCTGTTGTAAAGACTGATGCTGAGGGAAATGTATACGATGCTGTCACCGATCCTGAATTCAGGTACCGCCAGCGCTATGCCGACCTGATCGTAAATCCTTCGGTAAAGGAAGTGTTCATCAAGAGAAGCCGGATGGTAAATTCCATGCGCAATACCCTGAACAATGAAGGGTATCTGGAAGTGGAAACACCCATTCTTCAGTCTATACCGGGCGGCGCTACAGCAAGGCCTTTTATTACCCATCACAATGCCCTTGATATTCCTCTTTACCTGCGTGTGGCCAATGAGCTTTACCTGAAGAGGCTGATCGTCGGTGGTTTTGACGGGGTCTTTGAATTTGCCAAAGACTTCCGCAATGAAGGGATGGACCGTACGCACAATCCTGAATTCACCATCCTGGAATTCTATGTAGCCTATAAAGACTATTTCTGGATGATGGATTTCACCGAGAAGATGCTTGCCCAGGTTGCCCTTGACCTTCATCAGTCGACTACCATTACCTATTCAGGGCAGGAGATCAGCATGGCAGGTCCCTTTAAGCGCATAGGTATCTACGATGCCATTCTGGAGCATACAGGTTTTGACCTTGAAGGTAAGGATGAAGAAGCTCTGCGCATAGCCTGTAAGGAGCTGAAGATTCCGGTAAATCCAACCATGGGAAAGGGAAAGCTGGTGGACGAGATCTTTGGTGCTACCTGTGAGCGTCATTATGTGCAGCCAACCTTTATTATCGATTATCCGGTAGAAATGTCACCTCTTACCAAAAAGCATAGGTCTAAACCAGGCCTGGTAGAGCGTTTTGAACTTATTATAAACGGAAAGGAAATTGCCAATGCCTATTCTGAGCTGAACGATCCGTTGGAGCAGCGCCTGCGTTTTGAAGAGCAACTTTCGCTGACCGAGCGCGGCGATGATGAGGCTATGTTCATTGACCAGGATTTTCTGCGTGCCCTTGAATATGGCATGCCTCCCTGTTCAGGCATTGGAATTGGCATTGATCGCCTGGCCATGCTGATGACCAATCAGCATTCTATTCAGGATGTACTCTTCTTTCCGCAGATGCGGCCAGAGGTTGCCTTTATGGCAAAACCCCCTGAAGCCATACTTTAAAGATTCTAGCCTGGTTCTGTAAGCGTTTAACCGCTATGGAACCAGGCTGTTTTTATTTTTTTACCTAACCATTTCACCGCATATATGTTAAATCAAGAAAACTATATGCCTGAAATCGGTCTCGAACAATCGTGGTTAAAGGTATTGGAACCTGAATTTTCCAAGCCTTATATGATTAAACTCAAGCAGTTTCTGCTGGAAGAGAAACAGGCCGGGAAGGTTATTTACCCTCCTTCAAAACTTATCTTCAACGCGCTGAATAAAACACCCCTGGATCAGGTGAAGGTGGTCATCCTCGGTCAGGATCCTTATCATGGACCGGGTCAGGCCATGGGGCTTTCATTTTCTGTTCCTTCGGGCATTGCCATTCCTCCTTCACTAAGGAATATATATAAAGAGCTTGGTACAGACATAGGAATGAAGACCCCTGCAACAGGTGATCTTTCAGGCTGGGCATCGCAGGGCGTGCTGCTTCTGAATGCAACACTCACCGTAAGGGCGAATGAGGCGGGTTCCCATCAGAAGAAAGGCTGGGAACTTTTTACCAATACCCTGATCTCCAGGCTTTCTTCAGAAAGAGAAGGGCTTGTGTTTTTACTCTGGGGGGCTTATGCACGGGCTAAAAAGGAGCTGATCAATGGTGCTGCTCATCATATTCTGGAAGCAGCGCATCCTTCGCCCTTATCTGCCCATAACGGGTTCATGGGGAGCCGGCATTTTTCTAAGACAAACGAACTGCTGGTCGCCTCCGGAAGAGAGCCGGTAAACTGGGAGGTCTGAATCAGTCTATATTAATGGGGAAAGACCTGGATTCTTTGACCGTTGACATGATCATCATGGTCTTTAAATTCCGCATCTGCTCGATCTTTGCAATGCGGTTCACTACCAGACTTTCATAAGCTTTAATGTCTTTTACCACAATTTTAAGCATAAAATCAGAAGAGCCGGTGATATGATAGCATTCTACAATTTCTTCAATATTATTTACCTGCTCGGTGAACTTAAGTATATAGTCACTCTGGTGAGAGGTAATGTTGACCAGCATAAAGGCCTTAATTCCATATCCGAGTTTTTCTTCATCCACCACGGCATGGTAACTTTTGATCAGGCCGGTATTTTCAAGTTTACGAACACGTTCAAGGGTAGGGGCAGGGGAAAGACCTATTTCGGTCGAAAGCTGGAGGTTGGTGATTCGTCCGTTCTCTTGCAATAATTTAAGAATCTGCAAATCTATCTTATCCAGGTGGATGCTCATAAAAGTTATTATAGGGTATTCGTTACAATATATTAAAATATGCTGACCAAAGAACGTAAAATTTCCCCAACAATAGGGTACAGAGACCAGAAGTTTAGATTAGTCTAAAAAATTAATTAGATTTATGAAAATAATAATTCTTGCTGTTCAGGGCTAAAATCAATTTCTTATGAGGCTGAAAAAAGACGCCTTTCCAATCTCTAAATTTTTCTGATGTACAGGGCCGGAACGAGTTCACTGAGTGAAGTACATGCTTCAGTATCTGTAAACAAGAGCTCAAATCCGGCAAAAAAACTCATGTCTTTTCTGGGGCCTGCATACCTGGTCAGTGTAGGGTATATGGATCCGGGTAACTGGGCAACTGATATTGCCGGGGGGAGTTCATTCGGGTATTCACTGATCTGGATATTGCTGCTCTCTAACCTTATGGCGCTGCTACTGCAGACCCTGAGTGCGCGTTTCGGTGTGGTTACGGGTACTGACCTGGCGCAGGCCTCGCGCCGCCATTATCCGGCCACGGTGAATCTTTTCCTGTACCTGCTTGCTGAAATTGCCATTACCGCCTGTGACCTTGCTGAGGTGATCGGGATGGCCATTGGCCTGAA
>JAYWCR010000132.1:0-9469 GCA_043780395.1 Sphingobacteriales bacterium | reverse complement strand
CAGGTCAGTACCAGCACCATCTGTCTTTATCAGATACCAGTCAAATGAACAGGCTGATGAATGGGGATCAGCAAGTTCCCAGGAATTATTTTTATAGATCAGGGCCCGGTAGGGGAGAGAAAATCCCGTTTCATTGGTAATGGCGGGCCTTAAAATTCTTATGGGCGGTAGATTGTTCTCTGTCATATTCCCATTCCAGTGCTCGCTGAGGTAATATAGAGGAGGTTTGTTCCTTCCCCAGACATCTCGTAAACCACCGAATAATAAAACAGAGCTTGTTTCCTGATCCTGCCACTCAGTCATAAAGGCGCCTTTATTAAATGAAAGATTGTTCAGATATGTTTCTGCCTTTACTGAACTAAAGAACCAGGGTTCTTTTAAATTCCGCCATAGATCAGAGGATAATGAATCGCCTGGGATATTAATTCCAAAAGCTTCAATACCCGGTACCTGTTCATGGATTAAATCCATAGTAGCAGCCAGTGAACTGGTTGCAAGTACATCGCTGGAAACATTCCGGACCGGGTCGATTTGCTTTACCTGAATAACCAGCTCATTCATCCAGATAAGCCAGGCGTTCTGCTCATAAAGGAGCTCGGGTTTGTAAAAGGCATTTTCAAGATTCTGAAAACTTGTGTTTGAAATTGACCATGAACTTATCAGGGGATTTTCTTTGTTCTTTTCAACAGTCTGCAGAATATTCCGGCGTAGAACAGCAAGCGCACTCTTATCTCTGATGAAATCAAGATGGTCAGGGATCCAGAAACTATAGGCAATTTTTAAATGGTATTCGCGCGCAACCTCGAACGTGATCTGGTCATAGATCGTGGGACCAGGAATCTTAATGGTATTAATTCCAGCTTTTCTGATGGCTGAAAAATCGTTCCGGATGGACACTTTAGTTAAAGGAAAGATATTCCCATACCAGTTCTGTGCTTTATTGTAATTCACCCCCCTGATATTCTGAAATGGATCAATGAGATTCAATGCTGCTTTTTGTGAATCTTGCAGAAGAAGAGGGCGGGGAGCACCCGCTTTTTCCCGCTCCGGAAGGTAAGAAGAGAGACCACTCCTGTGCAGAATTCTCCAGTCAAGGATTCCGTTACTTCCGTCTGGCAGGTTTTTATCAAACCTGGAGTTGAACAGCACAACGGCTTTTATTTCTGGATAATCGTTCCTGATGTTTTTTCCCCCCTGATTCAGCCATTTATTTTGCTTGTAGGAGCTTCCAAGGCTTCCCATTTCTGCCACCATCACCGGTATTCCAGACCTGAACATGGAGAGTTGATGAAAGGGACGGTAAAGAGTATCAAAGGAATAACTTTTTTTATTCTTGTTATAGTCACCAAAATTTAATCCGGTTACTCCGATCCAGTCTACATAATTTTTTCCCGGAAAGTAAGCTCCGGCAGCCTCAGGTTTCCAGGGGTTCCATACCCAGATAGCATTATAGACATGGTTCTGGTGAAAAAGAAGATAGATGTATTTCCAGGCTGCTTTAAACTGGGCTGGGGAGTTATCTCCGCTTGCAGACCATGGATAGAAAGGATTATCTGTCTCATGGGCAAACCGTATAAAAATCGGTTGCCTGAGCGCCTTGATCTCCAAGGCAAAACGTAAAATATAGGAGTCAAACCTACCGCTAAGGATATTTTTAAAAACATACTTTTCATTGTACTTTTTGCCGTCCGCTTGAAGAAACAGAGTTTGCCAGGGTTCCCAGGTAATCATGGGAATAGAATTGTTTTTATACACAGAATCAAGTGCCGGAAGATAACATCGGTTTTGGTTACCCCATGGGACATAAAAGGAAACGATATTGAAATGTGTCTTCAGAACAGATTGAAGGTTCGCTACTTCATGCATTGAGGTTTTTCCATCTGCGTATGCAGGAGCAAAAACTCCCGAAAGGAAAATATTTTTTTTGGAAGGAGCGGCGGCCATGCTTTGCCGGTATACGGGTGGATTAAAATAAACGAACATGCAGACGCCGATAGTGAATCCTAAAATCAGTAAAGCCCCGCTTCGTACCCCATCATAAAGCTTACGGCGAAGGATCCAGAACTCTGATTTAAGCATAAAGAACAGTTCATTTAATCTGGGCTGAGCATGCAAAAGGCTTGTTTTCCCTTCTGTTTCAGACTGGATTCCGGCAAGCAGAACAAACAGCATCAACAGGCAGTTAATGCCTGCAAGAGCTGCCATGATAAAGGTATAAGGGTTCCAGTCATTATGGAGGCCATAAAAAATGGCACCGGCAGATATAAGCAGAATGATCGCATTAGGGATAAGGATCCAGTAATTTTCCTTCTGGTCTTTATTTTTGGGAGTGGGCAGATAGGGAACTTTCTTTCTGACCATAGTATAAATGATACCAAGAATATGAACCCACCATGTTCCTATGAGGAGCAGGCCTCCAACGATATGGACCCCCGTTCGTTATCGTCCATAACCCAGCGCTGAACTTCATTTCTGATCAATATAGTTGACATAATGAATGGGGCTGCAATGAGCATAAAACTCAAAAAATCCATCCTTATCGGGTAAACATCAGTGACAAGAGAAATAACAGGAATTAAAAAGTTTATTAAAAAAATGAACCCGGACAGGTAGAATGCGGGTAAAAGTCCATAATGAATTTTCTGTCGGAGACTGAATCTGAAGAAGAGACTGAAATAGGTGGTAAACAATAATTCAAATACTCCTCTGGACCATTTAAGCTGCTGTATATAGTAAGCTGACAAGGTCGAAGGAACCAGCCCTCTGCTAAGTAAAGCGGGTACATAGACTGATTTCCATCCCCGGGCGTGTAACTTCATGGCCGTATGCAAATCTTCAGCAAGTCCGGCGGCGTGCCCACCGATGGAATCCAGTGCTGATCTGCGAAATGTACAGTTTGCCCCAATTGCAGGAACAGTACCATATTTATTCATGGTCATCATCATCGGACCGTAGAATTGATATGTCTGCTGGGCTGCGCCTTTGGCAACTGTACTTTCATGTGCATTTGAATAGGCCTGAACTACCTGCACAAAGCCCGTTTCCGGCTCATTGAAATGGGGAACAACCGGATCTAAAAATTCAGGAAAGGGAATATGGTCAGGATCCAGAACTACACAAAGTTCACCGCAGGAATACTGCAACGCATTATTTATATTACCTGCTTTTGCATCGGTTTTATCTTTCCTTGTGATATGGTGAACCCCAAGGTCTTTGCAAACTTGTTTTAAAACCGGATCATCTGCTTCATCACATAAATAAGATTGGTGTGGATGATAGATGGCCTTCATCGCATGCAATGTGGCTATAACCATCTCATGTGGTTCTCCTGAGCAGTATGTCGTAAATATATCTACAGAAAAATGTTTACCTGGTGCAGGGGTCGGACGCACCGAAATAAACAAATAATGGTACCATTCATAAAGTACTTTAAAGCAGGTGAACAGAAAGGTAGATATCAGAAGCCAGTATAGAATCGGATTATCCACTTTGGCAGGATCAAGGATCGTATACAGGAAAAAGGCCATACTACCCAGTCCGGTCAGAATCATAAGGCGTATGCCAAGCAGCTGCATTCTGGTTGGTGGCAGTAAAATAGCAGGCAGTCTCATCTGGGGCTTCCCTCCACAAAAAATGGAATATTAGAAGTGGCAAAATTACCGAACTGATCAAAAACATAGACATAGATCCGGTAGGGACCCGTTCTTTCCGGAGTCCGGAAAAGGAGTTGTGGCCCCACCTGATGAATAACCAGAGAATCAACAGGATTCAATCTCTTCTGGTTATTCCTGAAATTTATCTTGAACCAGTCTTCATTTAAAACCATCCATTTATAGGTAAGCCGGCTTGTGTCCCTGCTCTGGAAAAACAGGTCTGCCTTGACGATGCTCCCGGGTTTATAAATAATATTGTCAGCGGCACCCCTCTTATCCAGTAACAGATACCTGATCTTTAAAGGCTTATGCAGGGGCCATTCCGAGGTCCAGATAAATTTCATTGTTCCTACCGTCTCAGAAACAGCTCCGTTTTCGGCAATAAGGCTAAACCAGGTGGGGGTTGTTTCCTGCTTCTGGCCCCAGTAAAAAACGAATGATCCCAAATACCGTGGGTTGGTAACAGGCATATACCGCTGATAGGCATACAGGTACTGCTCCGCTTTTTTCGTACTGGTTGGCTCTATAAATGCTCCCCAGGCAGTTTGTACCATATCCTTATCAGGTCCCGGCCAGGGCCCCTCAATTCCCCATTCAGTAACCAGAAAGGGACCTTTCCAAAACCAGTTAAAATCCTGAAGTTCCTTCTTGAAGAGGGGCAGGCCTCCAAAAAGATTTACGGAGATAAAATCTATCTGGGTTCTGAGCTGAATATTTACAATGCTTCGCCAGGGTACATTGATCAGGGTTGTTGTAACGGGATGATCCGGATCTTCAGCATGTATCATCTCTACCAGCTTGTTATAGGCCCTGTAAAAGGAGTTATGTCTTGGATTAAAAGGAAAAGCAAGTTCATTGCCAAGGCACCAGAAGAGCAGGGACTTATGTGTTTTATACTTCCTTATCAATGCCCTGTATTTTTCAAACTGCTCTTTTACCTGTAACGAATCGTCATAAAAAACTTCAGGCCTTGAGATTACTGGCAAATAAAGCCCAGCTACTACGGCCAGTTTATAGCGGTCAGCCTCTTCCAGTACTTTTTGAAGGCCTGTTGTATCCCATGTTCTTATGGTATTTCCACCAGCGGCTACAAGTTGCTGCAAATGGGTAAATCCGGATGCTCCTTTAATGATAAAGGGCTTTCCATTTCTTATTATCGTGTATCTGCCATTTAAAAATTCTATATAGACAGTTCTTTTCAAATAGGAACCTGGTTTTGAAGAGCAGCCTGAAAAAAATAGGAGAGAAGTAAGGAGGAAAAACAGGAAGAAACTATTTTTCCCTTTAAGGATGCTGTATATCACCTGAAAAATTATTGCACTTTCTCTAAAGTATGAAAAATAAAGAGGGGCGATTTTTTGTATCTGATTTTTTTCAAAGCATAACCCATTAGAATAAACTCATATTGTTAATTTTTTGTTAAGTCATTCACATTAAAAATTAAAAAAAGTTTACGATTTATTAACAAATGGTATGATTCATCTCTGTAATAGATAGGTTATGGTAACATATTCATAAAGGGTTGTTTATTTTAAGGAAACATTAGCAGCGTAGTTTTGACCTGATTAAAATAACAGTCAGCCGTTAAACAAAACTTTATGATGAATTCTCTACTCAAAAACTGGCATAAACCCCTTAAAAAAAAGGTTTGCCTGTATCTAGGTATACTTAGCTGTCTCTTCCTTGCAGGTTCAGCTATGGCACAGAGCACAATTTCAGGAAAGGTCATTTCAGGAAAAGAAAAAGAACCCCTGGCGGGTGTAACGGTCTCTGTAAAGGGCACTTCTATGGCCAGCTCTACAGACGCCAATGGTCACTTTTCGATAAATGCGAAAGACAATGACATTCTGATCTTCAGGTCCATTGGTTATTCGAATGTGGTAATGCCGGTAAACGGCAGATCAATCGTTAATGTAAGCATGCTGACCAATGATAACCAGATCAATGAAGTGGTCGTAACTGCCCTGGGCGTTAAAAAAGAAACCAGGCGCATCGGATATTCTTTGCAGGCGGTGAACGGTGAAGATATTACGAAAGCCCGTGACCCCAATCCAATCTCTGGTCTGGTTGGAAAAGTTGCTGGTCTTTCTGTTGCTCCGTCTTCTGAACTCCTGAGAGCTCCTAATGTGACTATCCGGGGAGATAATGTAACCCTGTATGTAGTGGATGGATTTCCTATCAATACCGATACCTGGAATATCAGCCCAGATGATATTGATACCTATACAGTGCTGAAAGGCCCTGCAGCTGCGGCACTTTATGGAAACAGGGCTGCCAATGGAGCCATTCTGATCACTACCAAAAAAGGAAATAAAAGCAAGAAAGGGATTACTGTCGAAGTAAACAGCAGCACTGTACTTAACAAGGGATTTCTGGCTTTTCCCCGCATCCAGAGTAAATTCGGACCTGGTGAAAATGCTTTCTATACCTATGTAGATGGCCAGGGTGGTGCACCCGGTGGAGTGGATAGTGATTATGATATCTGGGGCCCATATTTTAACGGGCAGTCGATAGCCCAGTATGATAGTCCGGTGGTGAATGGTGTTCGTCAGGGTACTCCCTGGCTGGCCCGCGGAAAGGACAACCTTAAAAACTTTCTGCAGACAGGTTCACAGACCAATAATAATGTGTCTTTAAGTGCGAATGGAGAAAATTATACTACCCGCTTATCCATTTCACAGCAGCATCAGCAAAGCTATATTCCCAAGAATTACCTGGATATAGCCAACTTTAACCTGTATGCGTCATTTAATGCAAGCAAGCGCCTGAAGTTTGAAGCCAATATGGATTTCAACAGGCAGTCAACAGATAATTTTCCGGATGTAGATTACGGCCCGAATAGTTTAATCTATAACCTTTCAGTATGGACTGGTGCAGACTGGAGTGTAAATTCCCCTGACATCAAAGCTATCTGGCAGCCTGGTAAAGTAGGCGTACAGTCTCAGTTCGAAGAATATACCCGCTACCATAATCCCTGGTTTATGGTAACCGACTGGACCCGTGGTCATCATAAAAATGATCTTTACGGATATCTTTCTGCCAATTATCTGCTTACCAAGAACCTGAATGTTACCTTACGTACCCAGATCGATACGTATAATCAGCTACGTACAGAAAAAATGCCTTTTTCAGCACATCCTTACGGTCGTGAAGGAAATCGCGGTGATTACCGGGAAGATCGCCGTGACCTGTTTGACAACAATACTGAACTGTTCCTGAACTATGATTATACAATCGGTCAGTTTCTGAATATTTCAGGACTTGCAGGTGGGAACATGCGTAATTTCAATTATAATTCGAGCTTTACCTCTACTGATTACCTGAATGTACCCGGTGTTTATTCATTCAGTAATTCAGCTAACCCGATCCAGGCTACCAGTTTTAGCTCTGATATGCGCGTACTGAGCGGGTATTATTCATTTGATGCTTCTTTTGGAAAATATGCTACGGTTTCGAGTACAGGCCGGGTAGATAAATCATCTGCTTTCCAGACGCCTACCACCTATTTCTACCCAAGTCTTTCGGTAGCAACTGTTATTTCTGATTATATCCATTTACCGAAAGTGATCTCTTTTCTGAAAGCACGTGCATCCTATGCAGATGTACGTACCGATAATACAAGCGCAACTGTAGGTACAGCCCCTTTTAATTCAATTACAGCTTTTGGTGGAAACACAGCAGCCTCCCTGCATGATAATCCAATGGGTTATGGAAGCTCTTATGAGTCACCGTATAATGGACCTGCTTATTCGCTGAATTCTTTTTACTCTACAAGCAAGCCTTATAACAATCAGACTGCCGGATACTCTTCATCAAATCTTTATTCCCAGAATCTGAAGACTGCTAACAGAGTAAGTTATGAAGAAGGAGTAGATATTAAATTTCTGCGCAATCGTCTTGGCCTGAGTGCAACCGCATTTCAGTATACAGATGGACCACAGATCCTTGCAAATCCGATCTCTTCTTCCACCGGATATAATACTTTATATATCAATGCGCTGAAAACAAAGAAAACAGGTCTTGAATTTTCCCTTACAGGCGCACCCATTAAAAATGCTGGCGGCTTTACATGGGATATCCTGGTTAACTGGTCAACATTCAAGAATACCTATAAGGATTTACCAGCAGGTCAGTCGTCTTATCAGACCTTTTTCAAGACAGGTGACCGCGTTGATAAATTCTATGGATCAGCTTTCGTACGAACAGGTGATGGCCAGATCATAAATGATGCTGCCGGCAAGCCATTAAAAAATCCTGTTGCCCAGTATATGGGTCATTTAAATTCTGATTATAACTGGAGTATTTATAATAAAGTGCGCTATAATAACTTGAGCCTTGGATTCCAGTTCGACGGTGCTGTTGGTGGAGTAACTACCGATTATATGCACCTGAAAACAATGCGTGGTGGTGCAAATATTGAAACAGCAACAGGAGCCTTTGGTGCTGCCAGGTATAATGACTGGCAGAACTATGGTATTTCCACCTATAGCGGTAGTTATGTGGGTCAGGGAGTCACTGTATCAAATGGAGCCGCCATCAATTATAATTCTGCAACAGGTGCGATCATGAATGCCAGCAGCCTGCAGTATACCCAGAATTCGAAAAAAGTATTCGTTCAGGATTATGTAAGTAAATTTTATGGAGTTCAGGAATCAAACCTGATGAGCAAGACCTTCGCCAAGCTTCGTGAAGTGACCCTGTCGTATGATGTGCCTAAAAAATGGCTACAGAATACCTTTATTGAAAAGATATCTGTTTCAGCAGTCGGGCGCAATCTTCTGTACTTCTATAAAGATCCCCGGTTTAAAGACGTAGATCTTGATCAGTACAATAATGCTACTTCTGCCACAGGCTTACAGTCACCTTCTGTAAGGTCATATGGCTTTAACGTAAATCTTACTTTCTAATATTTTAACCTCAGGCAGGTATCGTTACTTAAGACTGATACATGCCTCTGACTTATAAAATTTCAACTATGAAAAGGATATTGAAAACAGTTCTTGTGCCTGTTGTCATCTTAATGGCAATGACAGGCTGTAAAAAGAGCTTCCAGGACCTGACTATAAATAATAATAAGCCGAATGCTGTTCCCTCGTCTTTGTTGTTCAATGGTGTATTGAATGATATGACCAATCTGCCGGATGGAGCTGATGAGATCTGGGATCAGTATTATATCTATAACTATGATTATTATGGAAATAACCGCTATGATTTCACTGGGGGAACTACCTATTATACCTCATTGATCAATGTCCAGAACATGGAAAATCAGGCTATCCTTGGAGGCTCACCAGCAGTGAATGTCTACAGTGCAATGGGCAAGTTCTTCAGAGCTTATTTCTTCGCTACGATGAGTCTTGAAATGGGTGATATTCCAATGACCAAGGCCTTAAAGGGAACAGCAAACCTAACCCCTTCATACGATAGCCAGAAAGCGGTGATGATCCAGTCGCTTGCCTGGCTTGAAGGTGCGAATGCAGACCTGAACATCCTTATTGCCTCAGGAACTACTACCATTGACGGAGATATCTACTTCGGTGGTGATCTTAAAAAATGGCAGAAGGTGGTGAACGCCTACCATATCCGCCT
This sequence comes from Sphingobacteriales bacterium, assembly GCA_043780395.1. Taxonomy (GTDB): domain Bacteria; phylum Bacteroidota; class Bacteroidia; order Sphingobacteriales; family Sphingobacteriaceae; genus JANLVJ01. Next base: position 227 of record JAYWCR010000132.1, on the reverse strand, counting down.
GCTTACTGAATTAAGTAAAAAATCTGCGGATGCAGACCTGAATGTACCAGCATCTTTTGCTAATATGCTTGCAAATCCGTCAAAATATCCCCTGATGACGGGTAATTCAGACAATATGCAGTATATGTTTGTTGCCCCTACTAATTATTATCCTCAGAATGTCGACAACTTCGGACAAAGCGGATCAAGGCAAAATTCATCATCTACCTATATCGGCCTGCTCACCC
>JAYWCR010000131.1:0-4503 GCA_043780395.1 Sphingobacteriales bacterium | reverse complement strand
GTAGACCAGGTGACCAACTTTACAGTAAAGATCAGGCTTCTGTATACATCATACCGGGATCTTCTGAAAAGCAAACGCGATACCATCACGGCACCTTTTAAACCAGGCCTGAGTACAACGGTCGATATCCAGACCAAGGAAGCCCGGGGCGTGCTTGCTGTGCCAATCCAAGCTGTAACCACCCGTATAGACAGTGTAAAAGGCGATCCTGGGAAGCCAGTAAAGAAATCAGCAAAGGGCATTGGCCCTGCAGCCATGGTCTTTGTGGTACGAAATGGTCAGGCAAGGATGGTTGAAGTAAAAACAGGAATTCAGAACGATACCTATATTCAGATCCTGGAAGGCCTGAAAGAAGGAGATGAGGTGATTACGGCTCCCTATCTTTCTATTTCAAAAACGTTGAAAGAGGGTCAGAAAGTAAAGATTGTTTCAAAAGAATCCCTATTTACGGTGCAGAAATAAACCAATCCGGTTTTAATAAATAAATCCAATCTTTGTTTCAGGAATTCCCTGTTCCGGATTAATCATTATGCATCTTAAACCAACAAAAATTCAACGCATTGCCGTTATAGGAGGCGGGAGCTGGGCAACAGCTATAGTAAAGATCCTTTCAGATAATAAAGTACCTGAACTCTACTGGTGGCACCGTGATCCTGCCGCAATCAAGTTTATAGATACCTTCGGGCATAATCCAAAATATCTTGCCTCTGTGCCGATAAACCTGCCTGCAGGGCATATCAGTTCTGACCTGAATTATATTGTAAGTCGGGCAGATGTGCTGGTGATCGCCGTACCGGCAGCATTCCTGAAAGATGCACTTTCTTCCTGTACCCCTGAAAGCTTCAGCGGAAAAACAGTGGTTTCAGCCATTAAAGGAATGGTTCCAGGAGAAAACCAGCTGATCGCAGAATTTATTCATGACCGTTTTAAGGTACCCCTTGATGAATTTATGGTGTTGACAGGTCCCTGTCATGCCGAGGAGGTGGCATTGGAAAAACTCTCGTACCTGACTGTAGCTTCTGTAAATAAGGGATATGCCGAAGAATTTGCACTGCATCTGCGCAACAGGTATATTAAAGCATGCATCACAGATGATATCTATGGAACAGAATACAGTGCCGTACTCAAGAACGTCATTGCCATTGCAAGCGGGATCTGCCATGGGCTGGGCTATGGAGATAACTTTCAGGCTGTACTGATCTCCAATGCTATTCAGGAGATCAGCCGTTTTATAGACTGCGTATCTCCTTTGGAACGCGATATCAAGGATTCTGCATACCTGGGAGATCTGCTTGTTACGGCCTATTCACAGTTCTCCCGAAACCGCACCTTTGGCACTATGCTAGGCAAGGGCTATTCAGTACAGTCGGCACAACTTGAAATGAATATGGTGGCTGAAGGTTTTTATGCTGCACATTCGCTTTACGAGGTGAATTTGCGCTTTAAGGTACATATGCCTATCTTGAATGCTGTATATAATATCCTTTACAGGCATTCGGCACCTGCCTCAGAGATTGAGGATTTATCTGTCCTTTTAAGTTAACAGCTGATGCAGTTAAGCCTTACCGAAGAGAACTATATAAAGATCATCTATACCCTGATCACTCAGAGTGCAGAGAACACTACCTGTACCAATGAAATTGCTGAACGCTATCAGACCAAGCCTTCTTCTGTTTCCGATATGCTTAAGAAGCTTTCGGAAAAGAAGCTTATTGTGTATGAAAAGTATAAAAGCGTAAGCCTTACCCCGGAGGGCATTTCACATGCTGTGCGCATCATTCGCAAACATCGTTTATGGGAGGTTTTTCTGCATGAAAAACTACAGTTCACCTGGGATAAGGTACATGAAGTGGCCGAGCAGCTTGAACATATTCAATCTGCTGAACTCATAGAAAAGCTTGACTCCTTTCTCGGCTTTCCAGGTTTTGATCCGCATGGTGATCCTATTCCCAATGCACATGGCAATTTCAGGGTACAGAAAAAAATTGTGCTTGCCAAGGTGAAAACCGGAAAGACCTGTACCATTGTGGCCGTAAAAGATTCCTCGTCCGCATTTCTGCAATATCTCCAGAAGCTTGATATAGGTATTGGTACACGTATTAAAGTAGTGGAAAAAATGGATTTTGATGAATCCATTCAGATTGAAACCCCGGCACAGCGGATCACCATATCAAAAAAATTCGCCGAAAATCTCTATGTCAATTAATAATTCTGTAATTTAATTCCTCAGAGGAAATTAAATAAATACAGAAGTATGAAAATGATCTTCAGAATACTGACCCTGTCTGCGCTCGGTTTTTTAAGCCTGCAGGTGAAGGGGCAGGTGGTAAGCCCGGAGAGGGCCCAAACTAAAAAGATCCAGGCAGCAAAAGCTGCTGATGTAAAGGCAGCAAAGGCAGATGCATCAGAATCTGCTGCATCTGGCTATTCTTCTACAGCTGCCGCCTCCGCCCCCGGAGCTCCGGTCTCTACATCCGGCACCCTGGTAAACGGACAGGCGCTCAGAAAAAATGGAACTGCCCTGACAGCACCTGAGCCTGGTTCGAAAGGCAGGAAGAAACCAGCAAAGACCCCACATTAAAGGCAGGAAGAAATCAGCAAAGACCCCACATTAAAGGCATAAAAAAAGGTGCTCTGGGATCAGAGCACCTTTTCAAAAGTTATAAATGGGTATTACCATTTTTCACGGCTTGAGCCAGAGTGGCCACCGCTTTTTCCATATGATTTATTTTCAGTACGGGGACCTCTTGAGTCGCCGGAAGCACCGCGTCTTTCACGGCCTCCTGAACCACCACCAGAGTAACCTCCGCCACCACCACCTGCATAACCACCGCGGCTTGCATAAGGCTTGCGCTCGTCACGTCTTTTGTCACCATCGGCAGATACTTCAACTCTTACGCTACGGCCTTTGAATTCAGCCGTTTTGAATCCGTTATTCACCTGGTCAAGTAATGCATTTTCAACTTCGAAGAATGAGTAAACACCCTTCAGGTCAATTTTGCCAATGCTTGTTCCGTTGATACCACTCTGGTCACACACAAAGCGAAGCAAATCACCACGTGTAAGTTCATCTACTGAACCCAGATTAATGAATAAGCGGGTAAACTCAGAGTTGAACCTTGGAGAAGAAGAACTGCGTTCTTCACGATCTCTGCCAGTCTTGATCTCAGAGCCGGAATTCAGATCCGGAGCATCTTTATAATAATTTAGAAAGCGGTTGAATTCAAGAGACGCAAAACGTCTGATAACTTCTTCCTTGGTCATGTCCTTGAATTCTTCTTCAATTCTTGGCATGTACTGAGCGATCTGCTCTTCATTTACTTCTACACCGTGTACTTTATGTACAATGGAGAATAACTGTTTTTCGCAGATCTCAAAGCCACCTGGTATTTCACAGGCAGTAAATTTTTTACCAAGACCACGCTCGATCTGACGGATCTTGCCAAATTCTTTACTGTTGATGATAGAAATGGAGATACCCGTTTTACCGGCACGGGCAGTTCTGCCAGAACGGTGGGTATAGTTCTCTAATTCATCGGGTAAAGAATAGTTGATTACGTGTGTAATATTGCTTACGTCGATACCACGCGCTGCCACATCTGTTGCAACAAGAAGTTGTAAAGAACGCTCTCTATAGCGTTTCATTACTTTATCGCGCTGCTGCTGGGATAGATCACCATGCAGTGAATCTGCATTATAACCATCCTTGATCAGCGATTCAGCAATTTCCTGAGTTTCGATTTTGGTTCTTGAAAAGATAATACCGAAAATATCAGGGTTGAAATCGACAATGCGTTTTAAGGCTGCATATTTATCACGGGCACGTGCCACATAATACTCATGCTCAATATTTTCGTTTCCTGTGTTCTTGCTGCCTACAGTAAGCTCATGAGGATTATTCATGTACTTGCTTGCAATGCGGCGAACTTCAGAAGGCATGGTTGCAGAAAACAACCATGTTTTTTTATCTTCAGGAGTATTTGCAAGAATATTGTTAATATCTTCCTGGAAGCCCATGTTCAGCATTTCATCTGCTTCGTCTAAAACGACATAGCGGACTTGTGAAAAATCAATGGCTTTACGGTTCAATACATCCAGCATACGACCTGGAGTCGCTACAATAATATGTGTACCCTTCCGGATATTACGAAGCTGGTCAGTAATACTGGCACCTCCATAAATAGCGGTAATGTTCACATCACCCGCATACTTGCTATAGTTCTGAAGATCTTTAGTGATCTGCATACATAGTTCGCGGGTAGGGCATAAAATAAGGCCCTGGGGTTGTTTTACGGAAAAATCAATTAATTCCAGTAGGGGTAAGCCAAATGCTGCAGTTTTACCGGTCCCGGTCTGCGCAAGTCCTACAAAATCAGTATTTCCCTGAAGTAAAACAGGGATAGACTTTTCTTGTATTGGAGTAGGTGTTAAAAAGCCCATTTCTTCAATGGCTTTTAACACAGGTTGGCTGACACCCAATTCTTCAAATGGGTTCATAAAAAA
>JAYWCR010000130.1:0-17128 GCA_043780395.1 Sphingobacteriales bacterium | reverse complement strand
ACCTTTTTATTGCTGATAAACCAGATATTTCCCTTTCTGTCCTCGTTCAGGTATTGAATTTCCTGTTCTTTAAACAGGGGCCAGAATTGCGGAGACCGGTAAAAGCGATCTTTTTTAAAATCAAATTCATAGATGCCTTTTTCAGTGGAAACGATGTTTCTTCCCCTCAGGGTAAATACATAATTATGAAGGGTGGATGGTAACCCGTCTTTCTCTGTATAGAGTAGAGTGCGGAGCACTGCTTTATGGTCAGGGGATAATACGATCTTATAGACACCCCTGTATGGGTTTGATGACCAGACCAGGTTGTGATGACCTTCTATGGTCAGAAATCTTAAGGACTCATCAGGCCCGTTTAATTTCCCCTTGTCCGTAAACACATTATTCTTGTAAGTGATCAGGTGCAGGCCCAAATAGGTACCTGCAAGAATATCTGCAGATTCTTTTTCAGAGGGAAATGCCTTATAGATCCAGGTACCTGGGTACTGAATGATCTGTCTGGACGGAGGGGCGTCGATCGCATACGTTCCATCTTCATTTCCCAGTAATAAATGACTGTTCACCTCATTCAGGTTCCATACCTGACCCTTTGTTGAGGGGACCTCATGGAAAAGTCCATTAGTCAGACTCAGGTCCTTTATTGTATTGCTGAGGTCTATTTTAAATACAGCATCGGAAGTTCCGACAAACAAGGCTTTATTGAAAACCCTGACAGCATAGGTAGATGATTGTTTATCAGGGTCGGGGTAGATCTGCTTTATCTGACTGTCATAGGCAATAAAACTTATTCCGTCATCCAGACCGAGCCATATGTTTTTATGCTGGTCAGAATAAAGGCTGCGCACATTATTCTTTTGCAGAGTTTGGGAGCTGGAGAAGTTCTGAATAAGTTTTCCGGTATGGTCCAGAATAAAACAACCCCCGAAGGCTGAACCAATGGCATAAAGATCTTCACTGATTACTTTTACCGTATTGATGCGAACCAGAGATAGCTTTAAATCTATAGAGGTGATCAGCTTTTCAAGATGATTTCCATGCAGGAGAAACATACCATCTTTCAGGGTGGCTACCAGCATACGATCTTTATCGTAGGGCAGGATAGCTGTGACCAATGCTTTTCCGGGAAGTGTACATACCAGCTTCCAGCGCTGATGGTCATATTCCATTAACTGGTTTACTTTTTCCTGTGCAAATAGCCGCTGCTGGCAGCTGCCCAGGTATAACCAGCCCGGCGTGGACGTATAGGTGATAAAAGAAGATTTATTAAACTCAAACAGCTTACCCGTAGTTCTGAAGAACAGCTTTCCCTGAAAGGGAATGATACTCCATACATCTGAGAACATTCCCTCTTTCAAGGGCAGTAATGCTTTCAGCGATGTATATATTAACACCCCCCTGTTATCAGGCTGGAAATAGCCCATATCATTCTGAGCACCTATATAGATCCTGCCATCTTCTTCAACCTCCACTGAATGGACAACCGTTTTACTTGGTATGCTGTACAGCTTCCAATTCTGCCCGTTATAACTAAGTAAACCTTCGTTATTTGCAAAATACATCAGCCCCCGTTTATCCTGCTGGATATCCCAGTTCTGGGTACCCCCTTTATATTCAGCAGCTGAAAAGTTCACGATCTGCTGCAGCCCTATAGGATTCTGGGCAAAGGCAGGAAAGGAACTAATGAATAGTAGGTATATAAATAATAAGCTCTTCATAAATAGTATAAGAACAAGTATCGCCAAAGTTTATGGTACTTTTTTCTTCCCGGTATTTCACCTGCCTTGCATGAGTAAAATCCAGGTTCATCCCTGAATACGATGGTTCTTATAAAGAAGATACAATTCCTTGTAGTTAAATACAATGAATTGTATGGGTAAAAGAGTAAAATCTATCCCATATGTATGGTTTATGTAGTGGTTCTTAATGGCTCTTCTCCTGGATTAATTGAGCAAGTTTACTAAACGGCAGGGAAGGGTAGGATCAGTACAGAATCTGAATAGATTGATGAGCCTGTTTTTCTGCCCTCTGAATTTTATCGAACCTATTAACCTATTGATTCAATGAAAAGAAAATTACTCTTACTTATTTCACTTTTACTCTGGCTGTCTCCCTTGCTTCAGGCGCAGAATCTAAAAGTCAGCGGCCGGGTCACCGACCGATCAGGGCAGGTTTTGCCTGGTGTTACTGTAAAATTGAACGGATCTGCTCAGGCGGTCCTGACCGACGCCGGAGGAGAGTATGCGATTGCTGTTCCGGCCCAGGCGATCCTTCATTTTTCCTATATCGGATATAAGGCAACTGATATTCCGGTTGCAGGTCGTTCATTGATTGACCTGATCCTGAAAGCTGATCTGACAACTCTGTCAGATGTAGTAGTAATCGGATACGGTACACAAAAAGCGGGAAAGATATCGGGTGCTGTTTCTGTTCTGAAATCAGCAGAAATTGAAAAAGTGAATGCTGTACGCATCGAAGACGCCATCCAGGGAAGAATTTCCGGAGTAAGTGTGGTCGAGAGCGGATCTCCAGGAACAACACCTACGGTGCTGATCAGGGGCATCCCTTCCTATTCAGGTTCTGAACCGCTGGTAGTCATTGACGGAGTGCAACAAACGCTGACAGACTTCAATTCATTAAGCGCATCTGATGTAGAGTCTGTAACTGTATTGAAAGATGCAGCATCCACAGCTATATATGGCGTAAAGGGTGGCAATGGAGTGATTGTGATTACGACAAAAACAGGTAAAAAGAATCAGAAGATTCAGTTCAGCCTGAGCAGTAATTATGGTATGCAGGAAGTGGCTAAAACCATAGGCGTGCTAAACGCTTCCGAATATGCTGCCATGATCAATGAAGGAAGTACTACCTCAGGGGGTAACCTGATCTTTCAGAACCTGAAAGCCCTTGGTACAGGAACTAACTGGCAGAACCAGGTATTTAAAACTGCGCCCTTACAGTCACATTCACTTTCAGCCAGCGGAGGCTCCGATAAGACATCATTCTTTCTGTCGGCAAGTTACCTGGATCAGGCAGGTATTGTAGGCGGAATGGATAAATCTAATTATAGCCGCGGTAATTTTACAGCCAATCTGGATTTCCAGTTGACGCCAAAACTTAAGTTTATCATCAATGCCACAGACGTTCTTCTAAACTCTAAAGGAGTTCGTGAAAATTCTTTTAACAGCATTATTGGGGATGCCTTGAATTACGACCCTACCGTACCTGTTAAGAATACGGTTGCTGGTACCCCGGGTGCCTATGGATTCAGTAACCTTATTCTGCAGGAGATCCATAATCCGCTTACCGAACTTGCAAATACCTATAACAAGAACCTGGGAAACAAGCTTTACGGAAAATTTGAATTCCAGTATGACCTTGTCAAGAACCTTAAACTGACCAGTCGCTTCGGATATACCGACTATAACGACAACTCAAAATCATTTAATCCACTGATCTTTTACGGCATTAACAATGTAGATAATTCCATGAATGCCGATGGTACTACGGTGACGGGATACCATAACTCAGTATCATCCAATAAGAGCAGTAATTTTAACTGGAACTGGGAATCGTTTGCCAATTATAATTTCAATGTAAAAGAGAATCATCATTTTGAGACCGTGGCCGGTATCACCTTTTTAGAGAATACAGGCAATGGAATGGGCGCCTCACGTCAGGATGTTCCTTTCAACTCCAATACCTTTGCCGATTTCTCAGCTGCAACCGGTGTGAATACCGCAACCAATACCAATGCCCAGACCGGATATTATTATGAATATAAATCGAAGAATATCTCCTATTTCGGTAGGGTGAACTACGATTATAAAGAAAAGTACCTGCTTTCGTTCAGTGGTAGAAGAGACGGATCTTACGCCTTTGGAGCAGATAAGAAGTTTGGTAATTTCTTCGCCGGCTCTGCAGGCTGGATTATCTCCCAGGAAGATTTTTTCCATTCCAGGTTTATTAATCTGTTCAAACTCCGCTCAAGTTTTGGTATCACAGGGAATGATGGCAATAGCAGCCCTCAGACCAGCAATATCATTACAGGCGGGCCTTATAATAATATCGGGAACAGCAACGGATATAATTTCGGAAATGTATTTGTTCCAGGCTCTACAATTGGTTCACAGGCCAATACAAGTCTGGGCTGGGAATCACAGCAGCAGTTCAATACCGGTCTGGATCTGAGCTTTTTTAGTAACAGGTTTACCATCTCGGCCGATTTCTTCCAGAAGAAGGTGAAGGGCCTGCTCTTTACACCTTCCCAGTCTCTTTACTTAGGCTCTATTCCAGCTCCCCTGGCAAATATTGGAACAACCTCTACCACGGGTATTGATGCCTCCCTGGGGTATAATGATCAGATAGGGAAAGATTTTAAACTGAATATGGTCTTCACCTTTACCACCTCAAAGAACATGGTTACGGCTACCAACTCAGATAATTCAGCCAGGCTCATCGGTGGTTATTATTTTAACGGACAGTCGCAATCGGTTACCGTTTTTGAAAAGGGACATACTCCAGGCTATTTCTATGGATATAAAACAGATGGCCTGTTTCAGTCAGCTGCCCAGGTGGCGGCTTCTGCCTCCCAGCCAGGAGCCCAGCCAGGTGACATCAAATACAAGGACATTAACAAGAACGGGATCATAGACAGCAAGGATCAGACGATCATCGGAAATCCTTTTCCAAAATTCACCCTTGGTTATAATTTAGGGATGACCTATAAGAACCTTGACTTTACAGCCTTTGTTTATGCTTCCATCGGGAATGATATTTTCAAAGCCTATGAACGGAATGCGAATTATACCAATAATGAGCGGTCGGTTCTTTCCAGGTGGACCGGACCCGGTACAACGAATGACGCCCGCTTTCCCCGTTTCTCTTTTACAGATGCAAACGATAATGCCAGAGTCTCTGACCGCTACGTAGAGGACGGATCTTTTGTAAAGATCAAGAACCTGCAACTGGGCTATACACTTAAAAGCTCGTCAGCAAGCGCAGGCTACTCCCGCATCCGCATCTATGCCCAGGTTAAGAATGCCTATACTTTTACCCATTACTCAGGTTTTGATCCGGAGATCTCGGGTGGAATCATGAACTCAGGTATTGACTATGGAGCCTATCCTCAGGCAAGAACCTACTCTCTTGGCCTTGATCTGAAATTCTAACCTCCTAAATAAAACTACAATGAAAAAATATATAGAAATAGCAGGTATACTGATGCTGATCATTTTCGGCTCGTCCTGCAAGAAATTTGTCGACTACAATCCGCATGATGCGTATCATGTAACGGCCCTGGATTATCTTCAGACTGAATCCGATTACCGCACCATGCAGGTCAGTGTCTATACACCCCTGCAATGGATGAACCAGGTTGTTCCTATCGGTGATATAGCCTCTGATAATTCGGTAAGTGGTGGCGAAAGTGCTTCCGATGTACTGGACCTTCAGCAGATAGATGACTTTACGGTAAACCCTGTAAATGGAACCCTTTCAGGTATCTGGCAATTTGCGTATGAAGGAATAAACAGGGCCAATTACCTGACCCAGTTCAAGCAGGCGAATCCATCAGGTCATGCTGTGACCTTTGCGGGTAAGGATGCCATGTTTGGAGAGATCTACTTTCTAAGGGCCTATTACTATTTTACGCTCGTTAAGATGTTTGGCGATGTACCGCTGTTCACCGATAAGCGTCTTGACTTTTCCAGCTCCGGAAAAATAGCCAGAGCAAAAAAAACAGCCGTATACCAGCAGATCGAAACTGACCTGAACCAGGCTATTGCCGTTCTGCCAACTGTTCAGATACAGCAGGGAAGGATCACTAAATATGCTGCCCAGGCCTTGCTTGGAAAGGTATTTCTTTATGAGAATAAGTATGACCAGGCCTCTGCTGTTCTGCAATCAGTTGTTAATTCAAATGCATTTTCTCTTGTTGGGAATTTTGCTTCCATTTTTCTTGCCACGGGCGAGAATGGTCCTGAGTCGGTCTTTGAAATTCAGTATACCAATACCTCTCCCTATTATCAATGGTCAAATGTATTAATGGGCCAGGGTAATTATGCTGTACAGCAATGTGGCATACGAAACCTGAATGGTACAGGTGCCATGCCTTATGCTGCAGGCTGGAGCACGAACCTCCCTGCAAAAGATCTGGCCGCTGCCTATACTGCTGGTGACCAGCGTAAGGCTGTAACCATCCTTGATATTGAAGCCTATAAGGCTGCAAATCCAGCCATGAATATCAGTTATAAAATGGCACCCTATAAAAATACGGGTCTTTATAATCAGAAATATCTTCCAAGAAAAGGAGAGACGAGTGGTCAGCCTGAACTGAACTACCTGAATAATTACCGGATCATCCGCTATGCGGATGTACTGCTTATGGCAGCAGAGGCCGCCAATAAGTCAACAACTTCGAATGATGGGCTGGCACAGGGATATCTGAACCAGGTTCGACGCCGTGCCTTCCAGGTAAAGGATGCCTCTCATGATGTGATGGCTTCAGGCCTGAGCTTATATACGGCTATTCTGAATGAGCGCCGCCTTGAACTGGCTATGGAAGGGGAACGCTTCTTTGACCTTGTCAGAACCGGACAAGCCGCCTCTGTACTGGGTTCAGCATTTAAAACGGGTAAAAATGAATTGTTCCCCATTCCACAACAGGAAGTTGCGATTTCAGGTCTTACTCAAAATCCTAATTATTAGTAGTTATTCTACACCAACGCTATGAAACTATTCAAGTACTTCTTATTTATAATACTTCCTTTAGGCATCCTGCTGGGGTGCTCAAAGGAACTGCTGAACGATACATCTTTTGTCTCCTCTGCTCCTTCAGCTTCGAACATTTCTGCCATCTTCAATATTACCCATGATAATACAGGGCTGGTGACCATTACGCCAAATGGTTCAGGGGCGATCTCGTATGATGTATTTTTTGGAGATGCTACTATCAGCTCCGTACATCTTACAGCAGGCCAGAGCATCGTGCATACCTATCCTGAAGGAAATTACCAGTTAAAATTCATTGCTCATGATATCAAGGGTGGATTAACAACCATAAATCAGCCGCTGGTCGTTTCATTTCTTGCCCCGCAGAACCTGGTAGTAAACCTGAAGAAAACCAACCTCACCGCCACTGTTTCGGCAACAGCAAAATTTGCAACTGTTTTCAGGGTGGCTTTTGGTGATTCTACAGCCAAGTCACCTGTTGCTTCTAATTTCTTCTCACCGGGTCAGTCAGTAACGCATAATTACCTGAATGCAGGAACCTATGTAGTGATTGTCACTGCCCTGAGCGGAGGTATTGAATCAACCACGCAGCTTGATACGCTGACTGTGGGCAAGCAGATAAGCCTGCCGGTAACCTTTGATGATCCGGCTACCAATTATGCCATGACTGACTTCGGGGGTAATTCTTCGGCACTGGCAGCTGACCCTGCTGGCACAAGTGGTCATGCAATGAAAACAATTAAAACCAGTGGTGCCCAGACCTGGGCCGGTACTACGATTGGTACTACACTTGGCTTTTCTGCGCCCATTCCACTTACAGCGAATTCTACAAAAATGACCCTGATGGTTTACTCACCGGCTGTAGGTCTGGATATTAAACTAAAACTTGACACTCACCTGAATCCTAATAATGGACTTTCTGTTGAAACAGATGTGAAAACAACCAAATCTGGTCAATGGGAAACACTGACCTTTGATTTCAATAAGCAGGCTGATGGTACGCCCGTATTCAAGGCTTCGAATACGTATGACCTTGCCGCTGTATTCTTTGACTTTGGAAATGCGGGAAAAGGCTCTGTCTTCTATTTTGATAACCTGAAGATCGCTCCTGCTTCTTTAAAGCAGCTGAACCTTCCGGTTTCCTTTGAAGATGCGACTGTAGATTATACGATGTCTGATTTTGGGGGCAATAGCTCTACGCTGGGTGCTGATCCTGCCGGAGGCAACAACCATGCGATGAAAGTTGTTAAGAATGGCGGTGCCGAGGTTTGGGCTGGTACAACGATTGGTACCGGAGCTGGATTTTCTTCGCCTATACCTCTGACTACTTCATCATTAAAGATGACCCTGATGGTCTGGTCCCCTGCGGTAGGTCTGGATATAAAACTTAAACTGGATACTCATGTAAATCCAAATAATGGTCAATCAGTCGAAACGGATGTAAAAACAACGCTCGCCGGTCAATGGGAAACACTGACCTTTGATTTCAGCAAGCAATCTACAGGAGCAGCGTTTAATGCTAAAAATACCTATGACCTGGCCTCTGTCTTCTTTGACTACGGGAACCGGGGTACCGGATCAGTATTTTATTTTGATAACCTGAAAATGGCAAATGCTGTACTTTCACAGTTGAATATGCCTGTTTCCTTTGAAGATCCGTCGGTCGATTATACGATGTCTGATTTCGGTGGTAATGCCTCTACCCTGGGTGCTGATCCTGCAGGTGGAAGCAACCATGCCATGAAGGTGGTTAAAATGCCAAAGGCTCAGACTTGGGCAGGAACAACTATAGGTACTTCATCAGGCTTCTCCTCACCAATACCACTGACAGCAAATTCCACAAAGCTTACGCTGATGGTCTGGTCACCTGCAGTAGGTCTGGATATCAAGCTGAAGCTTGAAAGTCATATAAAAGGGTCTGGTATCCCTCCCTTGGAAAGCGATATGAATACAACGGTGGCCGGGCAATGGGAAACGCTTACCTTTGATTTCAGCCAGTCATCTACTGGGGCGTACAGCACGAAGAATGTATATGACCTGGCCTCTGTCTTCTTTGACTTTGGAAATGCCGGTTCCGGCTCAGTATTCTATTTTGATAACCTGAAAATGGGTCCGGCCTCGGCTGCCAATACCCTGTCCCAGATAGATCTACCGGTAACTTTTGAAGACCCTGCAGTTAACTATACGCTGACTGATTTTGGGAAAGCTTCATCCAAGCTGATCGTGGATCCGGCCAATGCCAATAATCATATTGTACAAACTATAAAGCCGAATGGCGCTGAGACCTGGGCAGGTACCACCATTGGTACAGACAACGGATTTGCCAATGCTGTGAAGCTGAGTGCTGCCAATTCCAAGATGACCGTTATGGTCTATTCCCCTGCTGCAGGTTATACTGTCAGACTAAAGCTCGAAGATCATAATGATAAAACGCATACCGTAGAAACAGAGGCTCAGACTACCCAGGCAAATCAATGGGAAACACTGACGTTTGATTTTACCATTCCAGCTCATGGAACAACTACAGTAAATTATGGCTATACGTTCGATAAGGCTTCCATCTTCTTTGACTTTAACAATGTAGGTTCCGGTCTTACATTCTACTGGGATAACGTACTGTTTTCAAAAACCAACTAACTGAACCATTATGAAAATAAAACATAGCATTCTCCTGGTCATGGCCAGTTTTACCCTGCTCTTCGGTGCCTGTAAAAAAACGGAGTATACCTTCGGTAAAATCATTGCTCCCGGCGCAATTACCATCACCACAACCATTCAGGGCGCCACCACTGCAACACCCGCAGGAGATGGCACCGGAAAGGTGTCCATTCTGGTTGCTACCAATAATGCGCTGACGTATAAGATCTATTTCGGAAACGGAGATTCGGTATTAACTTCATCAGGGAAGGTTAACTATACCTATACCACTCTTGACACGAACCAGTATACGATCACTGTCAACGCCATCGGTACGGGCGGGGCTACCTCAACGCAGAGCAAGCAGATCAAAGTGCTTTACACATATGCTATTCCTGCAGCCATTATGTCCATGCTCACCAATGGAAGCTCCAAGAAATGGGTAGTTGCTAAAGATACTGCCGGGAATTTCGGCGTAGGTCCCCTTGCTACCTTTACACCGGACTATTATAAGGCGGGGCCCAACCAGGAGCCAGCCTGCTCTTATGCAGGTGTGATTACTTTTGCCCAGGCATCGCCTATTTCCATAACCATGGACAATAACAATATGGGCTTTTCCTTTTTAATTGCTGTAGCTACCTCTTATTACGGTAAATCCGGCGGGGATGCCTGTTATCCCATGGTAACAACGGGAGCGAAGCCGCTTGGTTTTTCGGGAGCAAATTCCGGTTCTACCCCTTCAAACTCAACAGGTGTGCAGTTTACTGTGCCCGGCTATGGCCTGGTGAATTATGGTACCGGCGGCAATACGTATGAGATTCTTTCTCTCAGCGCAACTGTCATGGTTTTGCGGAATGTAGGTATTGATGGAAATGCCTGGTATCAGATGTTAAGAGCACAATAATAAATTTCAGCCTTGCAGAAAACGATCTTAAAGGTTAATTTTCTGCAGGGCTTAACCAATTGAACAAATGATGAATAAAATTATATACGGTTTCCTAGTACTAAGTATTTTTTGTAGCTCCTGTTCAAAGGGGAGCCCAGTTGTAACTACCATAGCCCTAGCCCCTTCAAACCTGATCATAAGTGCTCTTGTAGATAGTACAGGCTCTGTGAACGTAAAGGCAACAGCGCTGAATGCAGTCAGTTATGATATTGATTTTGGGAATGGAGTGATCCAGACGGTGCCCTCTGGTGTTGTAAAATATAAATATCCGGCTGCAGGTACATATACTATTAATATAGTCGCTAAAAGTGTTTCAGGTCAGATAGTTTCGGCAAATACGAACGTGACCGTAGCTATAAAATTAAGCTTGTTCTGGTCAGAGGAATTCAATACAGACGGAGCTCCCGACCCGGCGAAATGGGGGTATGATACCGGTAACGGTTCCGGCGGCTGGGGGAACAGCGAACAGGAATTTTATACCACGAGGCCCCAGAATGTGATCGTATCCAATGGAACGTTGAAAATTACGGCGCTGAAAGAAAATTATAATTCCTTTAATTATACGTCGGCCAGGTTGCTTTCTCAGAATAAGTTTGCCTTTACCTATGGAAAGGTTGAATTCAGGGCTAAGCTTCCTACAGGTCTTGGCCCATGGCCGGCTTTATGGCTGCTTGGGTCAAATATTAATACCATATCCTGGCCTGCCTGTGGTGAAATTGATGTCATGGAGCAGAATGGAGGCAATTCCAATAAGATCTATGGAACCCTGCACTATCCGGGTCATTCCGGTGGAAATGCAAACGGAGCAAGTGTTCTTATTTCCAATCCTTCAGAGTTCCATCTGTACTCGCTGGACTGGACTTCTGCAGCCATTAAGATCTCTGTAGATGGTCAGGTGTACCAGACGGTCGTAAATTCAGGGAGCTTACCCTTTAACCATGATTTCTTCCTGATTCTGAACATGGCTATGGGTGGAACCTTTGGGGGTTCTATTGACCCGGCCTTTACGAAAGCCACAATGGAAGTTGATTATATACGGATCTATAAATAAGAGAAGGCCTGGCTGTTTATGCCAGGCCTGAAACTTTAAAACCGGAATGCCCTGCTTATATCTTTACAAGGTGAAGGCAGGGCATTTTTATTTGATCTCTTCAATAATGGCCGCCCGATTCCTTTTAAGAAGTTCTTCCTGGGCAATGAGCTCCTTGCTGAGCATGCGGATCTTTTCTTCGGGAACATCTTTAAGGTCAACGATCAGAAAACCATCCAGGCAGTTTGAAAATTTAGGGTCTACATTAAAGCCGATCAGCTTTGAGTTCAGTGCGATATATTGTCTGAGCATGACGGGTACCTTGCTATGATTGATCTCAATATCGGAGATCAGGTTATCCAGTGATTTTATGGAGTTATGCTTGCTCAGCAGAATTTCTGAATCAAGTTTATCGAACTGGATGCGGAACTTCTTTTTTGGTGTCACCAGGTCAGCCAGATCTCGGTTAAAATGATTCTTTATCAGAAAATCCACAATAAGAGAAGACGAGAACTGGGAAAAATTATTGCTGATACTTACCGGCCCTATCAGATACCTGTACTCCGGATTCTTTAGCAAAAAATAAAGAATGCCTTTCCAAAGAAGAAAGAGCGAGAGAGGCTTGTTCTGGTATTCCTTGCTGATGAACGAGCGGCCCAGTTCAATGGATTCTTCCAGGATCGGGTAAAATTCTTTTTTTATCTTGAACAGGGTGCTCAGGTAGAATCCCTTTACTCCATATCCATAGAATATATCTTTTCCTTTTCCAAGCCTGTAAGAGCCTACCAGGCGGTTCTCATCCTTATCCCAGATAAACAGATGGTTATAATAAAGGTCAAAATGGTCAAGGTCTATTTTTTTATTGGTTCCTTCACCCACCTCCCTGAACGTAATTTCACGCAAACGGCCGATCTCCTGAATAATATTGGGGATGCGGCCGCTCGGGCATACATATACTTCATATTGCTTTTCAGAGGTGATCAGGTATTCATCGCGAACATTTTCAATTTCATCCAGGATCTCCTGCAAAGGAGCTGCAGCAACGATCTCTTCCTGCTTTTTACTGATCTTGAAAATATCTTTCAGGTAATGGCGCTTCAGCTCAATGCCTGAGCCCAGGGCATAGGTCTTTGCCCTGAGAAAATCGAGCTGCGTCTGTGCATTGGGAAGGGCAGAGTAATCTTCTACAGAAATTGGCTTGCCAATCCTTACTTTAATGGTATGTCCTTTTTTGTTCAGAAATTCTGAAGGAAGCTTTGCTGTGCGCAGGCTGGGGTGGATCAGGCTCAGGATATTAAACAGCAGGCCATTGTTTCCATGAAAGTATACCGGAAGAACAGGGACTTTAGCTTTTTTAATCATTTTACCAACCACCGGACTCCACTGCTTGTCGGTGATGCGCTGTTCAGATGTTTTGAAGGTGGATACCTCGCCTGCAGGAAAGATTCCCAGGGGAATTCCATCTCTCAGGGTTTCCATCGCCAGCTTCATACCACTCAGGCTTGAAATGCTTTTTACAGTTTCAAATGGATTTACCGGAATAAAGTATTCTTTAAGGTTGGGGATCTTGTTCAGCAGAAAATTTGCCATGAGTTTGAATTCATTACGCTGACTGCAGATTATTTTCAGGAGCAAAAGCCCCTCAATACCACCATAGGGATGATTTGCCAGAGCTATAAAAGCTCCGTCTTTGGGAATGTTCTTAAGTTCTGCTTCGTCAACTTCAATTTTAACACCGATGGTTTCCAGAATGGCATCTATAAAAGGAAGACCTTCGATATGCATATTGCTTTCAAAGACCTGATTGATTTCGTTGAGTTTCATTACTTCCATCAGGAGAGAGGCAATGCCAGGCATTTTATTCTCATCCAGATTGATGGCATTAGCCAGTTCTTTCTCGGTTATGATCTTCATTTATTAAAACAGGTCGGTATGTAGGTCTCGCAATTTACTAAAAATTCTTCTCTGAAGGCTTTTTGGTAATGAATACGAACAGTTCAGAAAATGAAATTATTGTGTATAAATTTAAAAATAAAAATATAAATTTATTATTATAAACATCTTGCTGGTTATGAAAATTAACTCTTATCTACGCTTTACCCGCCAGGATATCAAGGGAGTACTAAGCCTTCTGGTTATTATTCTCGTCCTGCTTGCAGGCCCTGTACTGTTGCGCCTGCTCCTGAGCGGAGGGCAGGTTTCCCTGAATTATTCAGATATCCGCAAGGCAGGAACGCCTGACTCATCGGCAAAGATCAGGGACCCTGTCTGGCAGCATGGTAGTGGCATGAATCCTAAACGCGTACTGATTCCATTTGATCCGAATTCAGCTTCTGCGGAGATCTGGATGCAGACAGGCCTTGCTCCATATAAAGGAAGAATGATTGTTAATTATGTAAAAAAGGGTGGGCATTTTTATCATGCAGAAGATATCCGCAAAATCTATAGTTTGAATGATTCAGATTGCAGAATGCTCATCCCTCTGATGAAACCTGATAAAAGCAGGCAAGGGCAGCCCAATGGTTTCATGTTCGGTAGGTTCCGGTATCCGGGGTATAGAAATACCCGGGCTTCTGAAAGGGCAATGGATTTTCATGGAAAGCTCAACCTGAATACGGCTTCATATGAAACATTTCAGAAACTTGGAATTTCTTCTCAAAACATCCGCATCATTATGCGGTATAGAGAAAGGAATGGTAATTTTACAGATATCCGGGAATTAAAAAATACAGGGCTCCTGGACATACACACCTATATACGTGTGAAACCCTATTTAACATTATGACCGGTACAGGGATTCAGCAGAAAATAAAAGGCAACATCAGGGTGATTGAAGATTTTCCCAAGCCGGGAATTTCGTTTAAAGATATTACCCCCCTGCTTTCTGACCCTGCATTATGCCGCCAGATCCTGTATGAATTTACAGAAGCCCTGGCGGCTTATACATTTGATGTCGTGGCAGGCATTGAAAGCAGGGGCTTTCTATTCAGCATGATGCTGGCCAGCCAGCTTAATCTGCCGTTTGTGCCGATCCGCAAAAAAGGAAAACTCCCCTGGCATACCGTTGAACAGGAATATGAACTTGAATACGGTACGGAATGTATCCAGATCCATTCCGATGCCATTAAGCCCGGTGACCGGGTACTCATTCATGATGACCTGCTGGCTACAGGAGGCACGGCTGTGGCTGCCAGCAAGCTTATACAGCGGATGGGAGCAAGGGTAGAGGCGGTTGCGGTGCTGATTAGTCTTGACTTTCTTCCAGGCAGGGAAAATCTGCTTCCGTACACGTCAAATATTATCAGCCTGGCCACTTTTGAAAGTTGATCTCCCTTAATAAATAAATCATTTTTAAAAAGGTATTATTATTTTTTCTTTTAAATGCCTACCTTTGTAGTCCTAAAGAAAAAAAATGATAGTAATAAACTTAAAGGACAACGAATCAATCGATAAAGCACTTAAACGCTTCAAGAAAAAATTTGAAAAAACAGGTGTACTGAGAGAACTGAGAAGCCGTCAGGCATTTGAGAAGAAATCTGTCAGACGCAGACATGTGATCAAGCATGCCATTTACAAGGAGCATATGAATATGGATACTATCTAGATCTGTTAAAATTCGGGCATCTCCCGGGTTTTGATTGTTCAGGATACTCTTCTCCCTATACTTACATAGAATACCTATTGACTTTTTTACCCATGCCAGCGCATGGGTTTTTAAGGTTAAAGAAGATTTTCTGTAAATTTTCATTCCGGAAACTGAAACGATTTATCCGCCTCTGCGTATAAATGATTAAATAGTTCACAAAACAAATCTTTCTTGTAAGTTTATATGACGGTAACCAAACACCTGCCGTGCCTATGCATATAGTCCGTTTTTTCAATTACCTGGAATTTGAAAAGAGATGCTCGGCCCATACATTGAAAGCTTACAGGAATGATCTGGGCCAGTTTACGCTGTTTCTTACAGAATTCTTTGATGGAACAGAAGTTCTTTCAGCAGATCATTTTATGATCCGTTCCTGGATAGTCAGGCTTATGGAAACAGAAACAGAGGCCCGCAGCATTCAGCGGAAGATCTCAACACTGCGAAGTTTTTACAGGTTCTGCCTCAAAGAAAACATAATCACCCAGAACCCGGTCAGAAAAGTGCAGGTTCCGAAAGCGGCCAGCACCCTGCCAGCAATTATTGATGAACGCAAAATGAATACCCTGCTTGACGGGCATTCGTTTTCAGATGACTTCAGCGGCCTGAGGAATCACCTGATCATCGAATTTCTTTACAGTACGGGTATTCGTCTTTCTGAACTGATCACTGTGAGCGATGATCAAATTGACCTTTCAGCCCATCAGGTAAAGGTCATGGGAAAACGCCGTAAAGAACGTCTGATACCCTATCCACCCTTACTTAGTGATCTTATCGGGCGTTATATGGAACTCAGAGATGGGCTTTTCGGTGTCGCCTCACCCGGCAATTCACTGTTTGTAACCGACAAAAACCTTTGCCTTTACCCTCGTTTTATTTACAGGGTCGTGACCAGTGCCCTGGCCCAGGTGACCAGTCAGCAAAAGCGTAGCCCCCATGTGCTGCGGCATTCCTATGCAACCAGCCTGCTTGACAGGGGAGCCGACCTGAATGCAATCAAGGAATTACTGGGGCATGCCAGTCTTGCGGCAACCCAGATTTATACCCATAATTCAATTCAACGCCTGAAAAAAGTATATGATCAGGCACATCCAAAAGCTTAACAAAAGGAGGAATCATGAACATCACCATTCAGTCAATTCATTTTAATGCCGATAGCAAACTGCTTGAGTTTATTCAGAAGAAATACGATAAACTCGATTCTTATTATGACCGTATCACCAATGGAGAGGTTATTTTGAAACTTGATAAAGCCGTAGACTCTGCCAACAAGCTTGTAGAAGTAAAACTGCATATACCAGGTAATATTCTGTTTTGTAAACACCAGTGCACCTCATTTGAAGAGGCCGTTGACCTGACTGTGGATTCTTTATCCAAGCAATTAAAGAAGCAAAAGGAGAAACTCAAAACACCCCATTACAAAGAATCAACAGATATTCTTGATATCGAATAAATAATCGGGAGCACCCTTCAATTTATTTTTTTCTGGCATGGCTGGAAGAGCAGATTTATAGGCCCTGATTTATAGTGGGTTGAACGAACATTTGCGTTTAAATAGCCTGAAGGGTGCTTACGGGTAACTGAAATTATAGAAAAATATAAAAAAACCTTTTGATAGGTTTTATTTTTTCATACATTTGCATTCCCAATTAAAACATGGTGTTCGGATGGGTTTTTGAGAAACGCTCAAAAATATCCTTATCTGGTTTAAATAGTGGAATAAGCCTCCTTAGCTCAGCTGGTAGAGCAACTGATTTGTAATCAGTAGGTCATTGGTTCGATCCCGATAGGAGGCTCTGTTTGTCCCCCCGGATGCTGTCCGGATATAGATGGCAAATACTGGGGGAGATTCCAGAGTGGTTAAATGGGACGGACTGTAAATCCGTTGCTTCGGCTTCGAAGGTTCGAATCCTTCTCTCCCCACCAGTTTTTTGGTGTGCGTTCTTTATCAAAACGATCAGGCTGGCGTCTGATCTTATACATGCGGGAGTAGCTCAGTTGGTAGAGCGATAGCCTTCCAAGCTATAGGTCGCGAGTCCGAATCTCGTCTCCCGCTCCAAGCCGATGTAGCTCAGCTGGTAGAGTACGTCCTTGGTAAGGACGAGGTCAGGGGTTCAAACCCCCTCATTGGCTCGTTTAAGTA
>JAYWCR010000129.1:0-21080 GCA_043780395.1 Sphingobacteriales bacterium | reverse complement strand
TTATAAACACCATGTACATTTCCAAAAGAGGCTGCAATAGTAAAGTTAGGGCTCACCTGTGAAAGCTGCTCATAGGCATAGGCTACGTCTTCGGGTTGGGTATAGAGCTTGGAATTATCGACATCTGAATTATCCACACCATCTTCCTCACCACCGGTCACACCAAGTTCAATTTCAAGTGTAATACCCAGTTTATGCATACGCTCGAGGTATCTTTTGCTGATCTCTATATTTTCTTCCAGCGACTCTTCTGAAAGATCGATCATATGGGAGCTGTACAGGGCATGACCATGTGACTTAATATGTTTTTCACTTGCATCAAGCAGCCCATCGATCCATGGCAAAAGCTTTTTTGCTGCATGGTCTGTATGCAAAATCACCGTTGATCCGTAAAGTTTAGCCAGTTCATGTACATGAATGGCGCCGGTTACAGCCCCTGCGATAGCAGCACGTTGATTCTCATTGCTCAGGCCTTTTCCTGCATTGAAGATAGCTCCACCGTTTGAATACTGGATGATCACAGGCGCATTCAGGTCACGGGCAGTTTCCAAGACCGTATTGGCTGTACTGGAACCTATAACATTTACTGCCGGCAGGGCAAATCCTTTTTCCTTTGCAAACTTAAAAATCTCAGAAACGGTTTCACCCGTTGCTACCCCCGCAGGGATTGATGTTGAACTCATTTTTTTTTCTTTTAAAGTATAAAATTATAATTTTCTAAATAAACCAGTCAATTAACTATCAATTATACTGATTTTTGAAACATTTCTGTTGCTTTTATCAATGCATTTTGTAAACCATTGGCATTTTTGCCTCCGGCAGTGGCATAAAAAGCCTGCCCGCCCCCACCGCCTTCAATGCAGGGAGCAAGAATTTTAATAATGGCTGCTGCATTCAGCTGTTTTTCCCTGACCAGAGGATCAGATACGGCTACACTGATGAACGGCTTACCCTCGAGCAGAATTCCCAGTACCAGCACCAGGTTCGGAAACTCGGCCTTCAGTTCAAAAGAGATGGTCTTTAAGGCCTCTGCTGAGCCCAGCTCCAGCTGTCTGGCAATCAGATTTATTTCATTTCCCGGCTGGATCAGCGCGCGGAGCTGTTCTTTCTGGGCTGCTGCCTTTTCAAGCTGAACTTTTTCAAGTTCTTTTTTAAGTTGCTGTACCCCTGCCTGAAGGTCTTCCACGGAGCGGACAAGGTCAGCAGGGTTTTTAAGCAGGCTCTTTAGCCTGATCAGGGTTGTTGCCTGGGCTTGTACAAATTCAAGGGCTGCGGGGCCGGTAATAGCCTCAATGCGCCTGATACCCGTAGCAACTCCCGCTTCAGACATAATTTTAAACAGGCCGATCTGCCCGGTAGCCTGTACATGAGTACCCCCGCATAATTCCTTGGAATAACCTTCCCCAAAAGTGATGATCCTAACCTCATTTCCGTATTTCTCCCCGAAAAGAGCAGTGGCTCCCTGGGTAATTGCCTCCTCTATCGGAACCTGACGCTGCTCATAGAGTGCGATATTTTCACGGATCTTTGTATTGACCAGGGTCTCAACCTCCATAAGCTCGGCATCGGTAAGCCTGGAGCTTTGTGAAAAATCAAACCGCAGATGATTTTCATTGACCAGCGATCCCTTTTGCTGTACATGGTTGCCCAGTACCCGCTTCAGCGCCGCCTGAAGCAGATGGGTAGCTGAATGATTGTTATTGGTCAGCATCCTTTTCTGAATATCTACAGCTGCCAGATATATCTCTGAGGTATACTGAGGAGCCGTTTCAACCAGGTGAATGATCAGGTTATTCTCTTTCTTTGTATCTATCACACGAAGCTTCTCACTGCTGTTACTCAGCCAGCCCTGGTCGCCCTGCTGCCCGCCGCTCTCTGCATAAAAAGGCGTCTGGTCAAGTACCAGCTGATAAAGAACCTTTCCTTTTGCTTCTACCCTGCGGTAACGGAGCAGCCTTGAGGAGGTTGTCAGTTCATCATAGCCCTGAAAAACAGTTGCAGGGCCTTCTTCAATAACGGTCCAGTCACCGGCATCAATAGCTGTGGCATTTCTGGCCCTGGCGCGCTGCTTTTCAAGTTCTGCGTCAAAGACCTCCATGTTCACTGTCCAGCCTTTTTCCCGGGCGATCAGCTCAGTAAGGTCAACCGGAAATCCGAAAGTATCATAAAGTTCAAAGGCAAACTGGCCTTCCACACTATTTCCGGGGGCACTGTATTTTTCAAAACGGTTAATTCCTGCTTCCAGGGTGCGTAAAAAGGATTGCTCCTCTTCCTGAATTACTTTTTTAATAAAAGTCAACTGCTGTCCAAGTTCTGGAAAAACTCCTGTAAACCCTTCAGCAAGCAGATCAACCAGCATGAACATGAATGGTTCACGCACATCCAGATAGGTGTATCCATAGCGCACCGCACGCCTCAGAATACGCCTGATCACATAACCAGCACCTGTATTGGAAGGTAACTGACCATCGGCAATACTAAATGAAATGGCACGGATATGATCGGCGATCACCCGCAGGGCAATGTCTGTAGTTTCAGTCTTTCCATATTCTACCCCTCTTTCACGGGCCATAAAGCTGATCATCGGCTGGAAGACATCCGTATCATAGTTAGACCTTTTTTTCTGAATGGCCATGCACAGGCGTTCAAAGCCCATTCCTGTATCTACATGTTTTGCAGGCAGGTTCAGCAACTTCCCGGAACTCATGCGGTTAAACTGCATAAATACAAGGTTCCAGATCTCCACAACCTGGGGGTGACCCTGATTGACAAGGGTCAGGCCGGCTACCAGATTTTTTTCTTCTGGCGAGCGAAGGTCAATATGGATCTCAGAACAGGGTCCGCAGGGGCCTGTATCACCCATCTCCCAGAAATTATCTTTCCGGTTTCCATTAATGATCCGCTCTTCAGAAATATATTTCTTCCAGAAACCAAAGCTTTCAAGGTCTTTTGTAAGGCCGAGTTCTGCATCCCCTTCAAAAACAGTTACATAGAGATCTTCCTGTGGAAGTTTATATACTTCTGTCAGTAATTCCCATGCCCATGCAATCGCTTCTTCTTTGAAATAATCACCAAAACTCCAGTTGCCCAGCATTTCAAAAAAAGTATGGTGATAGGTATCAATGCCTACCTCTTCAAGGTCATTATGCTTGCCTGAAACTCGCAGGCATTTCTGGGTATCGGCTACACGCGGATACACAGGCTCAGTAGTGCCCAGAAAAATATCTTTAAACTGATTCATCCCTGCATTGGTAAAGAGCAGGGTCGGGTCGTTTTTTATAACCAGCGGGGCCGATGCCACCAGCTGATGCTGTTTATGTTCAAAAAATTCTAAAAAGGTTTGACGGATTTCCCTGGAAGTCATAAATTTAAATAAAGCACAAAAGTAAAATTCATTCCCAAATACTCTGCTCTCTTTTTTATTTCTGATGCTCAATGCAGATACTGTAATAAAATTAACTCCTATCGGATGAGTTCTTTTAAAGATTCACCAGAATACTATATTTGCACTTTATTTAAGTCATGCCATATAAAGAACGGGATTTCAATAAGTTATACTATTCAATTTCTGAAGTTGCTGCCATGTTGCAGGTAAACGCTTCGCTAATCAGATTCTGGGAAAAGGAATTTGATGTGCTGAACCCTAAAAAGAATAAAAAAGGCAACCGCATGTTCAATCAGGAAGATATCCAGCACCTGAAGATCATTTATAACCTGGTAAAAGAAAAAGGCTATACCCTGCAGGGGGCAAACGACTATCTTAAATCGAACCAGGGAAAAGCGACTGACAAACAAAAAGTCATAGATTCGCTTATACAGCTAAAATCATTCCTGCTGGGGTTCAGTGAATCACTTTAAATTGAATGAAGAGCCTTTTTTATACATCTTTATTTATACTGTTCTATTCCTATCTGGGTTATGGAATGCTTACCTATCTGATTGTCAGGCTAATCCGCCCTTTCCGAAGAAAAAAAAACCAGCAGTTCAAATCAGACCTGCCCACGCTTTCCCTGATCATTGCCGCCTATAATGAAGAGGATATTCTCATAGAAAAGGTAAATAACTGCTTCCAGCTCAATTACCCTGAAGCAAAAATCGAGATCATCTTCATCACAGACGGCTCTACCGATAATTCTGAAAGCCTGCTCAATATTTTCCCGAAAATAAAGCTCCTCAGCCTGCCAGACAGAAAGGGGAAGACCGCTGCTTTGAACAGGGCAGCAGGCTTTGCCACCAACGAAATTCTGATCTTTTCAGATGCCAATACCATGCTCAATGCAGACGCATTGCTTGAGATTGCAAAAAAATACAATGATCCCCGGGTAGGCGGTGTAGCAGGAGAAAAAAAAGTGATGAAAGCAGGATTTTTAGATGCCGATGAAGGTGAGGGGCTGTACTGGCGTTATGAATCGGCGTTAAAAGGGCTTGACGCAGAGCTTTATACCGTGGTAGGAGCCGCTGGTGAGCTTTTTTCAATCCGTACAAAACTTTTTGATCTTCTGGATGAGAAGATCATTCTTGATGATTTTGTGCTTTCCATGCGTATCACCATGAAAGGCTACAAGGTGGCCTATGCATCCAGGGCCTATGCCATGGAGCTGCCTTCACAAAACCTTGATGAAGAGTTAAAAAGAAAGATCAGGATCTCTGCCGGAGCCTTTCAGGCTATGGGCCTCCTTTATCCTTTGTTAAATATTTTCAGGTATCCTGTCGTTTCATTCCAGTACCTGTCGCACCGTGTCTTAAGGTGGGCTGTTTGTCCGGCATGCCTTATTTTGTTACTTGTTTCAAATTTGTTTTTATTGAACTTACCGTCATTCAGGATCCTGCTGGGCTTGCAACTCCTGTTCTATACGGCTGCCCTGAGCGGCTGGTTGCTGGTCAGGAATAAGCAGAAGGCAGGAATGCTGTATGTACCCTATTATTTCGGGATCATGAATTATGCCCTGATTGCAGGTTTTATCAGGTTTTTGCGTAAAAATCAGAGTGCTGTATGGGAAAAGTCAAAGAGGGTAACTTCTTAATTAACAACTGTACATATCAGTTCAGTTAATCTATTATTTGATGCTTAAACGGTCTACCAATTCTCTAAGAAAAGAATTCGCCAATCCTTTTAACAGGGCAGTTTTTTTTATCGAACTGATCCTGATCTTTTCAGTGTCATGCCTGCCACTCTTCCTGACCTTTCCCTACCATATTAATATTTTCTTATCATGGGAGGGTGCTTACCGGCTCTATCTGGGGCAGATCCCATATAAAGATTTTGGCCTGCCTCTTGGCTTCGGGTACTGGCTGATCCCGGCATTCTTCTTCAAGCTCTTCGGACCTAAACTTTTTACGCTCATCTATGCACAGGTATTCATAAATATCATCTCAGGCCTTGCCTTTAGATCTATTCTGCGTTCCCTTGGGCTGGATCCGGGGCTGAGGCTGGTGGGGATCATTCTTTATATCATTTCCTTTTCTTTTTTCAACTTTTTGCCCTGGTATAACCATACGAATATTGTTTTTGAGTTCATTGGATTTGCCTTTCTGCTTAAATTCATTTTCAGGCCTGAGGCCTCAAACAGGTTTTCATTGCTGGGGCTTGCTTCTTTTTTCTTTGTACTTTCATTTTTTACCAAGCAAGACGGGGGTGCAATGGGCATAGCCCTGGCACTGGTAATTATGCTGATCAACCTTGCTTATGAACGCAGGTTCCTGCATGTTGTAGCCTTTGCAGGCTTTCTGATCCTTTTCTTTGCCCTTTTTATTCTTCCTTTCATCCCCTATCATATCGGGTACTGGTTCAATCATGGACAGGCTCCTCATAGTTCCAGAATCTCCCTGCCTGAAATTCTGGAAACTATTCTGAATGGTTCAGAATGGATAAAGTTCTACCTGCTGATGATTGTGCTGCTGGCCATGCTTTCTGCACGGAGTACAAGCAGGTTCTTTGCAGACCCGCATGAAACGATTTTTTTGTTCCTTACCCTGGGCTTGCTGGCAGAAGCCTCTATTTATCAGGTAACCAGCTATACCCCGCCTGATATGAATATTTTCTTTCATAGTTTTGCCTTTATCTATATCCTGAGCCATCTGGGTATTACTGCAGAGTTCAGAAGAATTCAGATATTGTTTCTCACAATTTTTCTCGTACTTGTATGGTGGTCCGGTGCCTATTACCGGAGCTTTAACAAGTATGTGAACCGTTTTCTTCCCCAGCCCAGCAGCTCTGCCCAGGCCTCCCAGTCGTCAACAGGTAAGTCTGATGGTATCCATGAAAACATCATTAACCGCCATACCTATATTCTGACACCTACAGATACGCTTCTGTCAGCAGATACTGCCCGCTGGGTACTGAGCACCATGCCTTCTTTTGCCAAAGTGCTCATGCCCCCCGGAACTGTAAAAGGCATGAATGATATTGCTGCATTAAAGGTGCTCGGCCAGCATAAGAATGTAATGGTGCTGAACATGACTGAACTTACCCCTTTGGAGCGTGATCTGAACTTTAAACTTGAGACAGGCACAGATATACCCCTATGGCATCATCTGGGAGTAGGAATGTTTCAGAAGCAGACGTCAATGTATGCAAGCCGGGTGAAACATAACTTCTACCCCCTTGTACTTTTTGAATTTATCCCCAACCTGAATAACTTTTACCCCTTTCGACTGCGTGATACGCTGCAGAAATATTATGTAAAAGTGCTGGACTTCCCTGCCCCACGGCGCCCGAATATGGGCTCAAGAGTGGAAGTGTATGAACCCCGTTCCGGCCCTGACAAACCCCTGTCACCCATCCATTAATTCTTTTAAAATTTATTCTGAGTCCGTTATTTATTTTTTATATTTAATTATAGAAATATAATAATGCCTGGATCAAAGTCCGCTTCTTTCCCCTTATTCCGCATCCTGATCGCCTATATTGCCGGAATAACAGCCGGGATAAATTGGTTTCCGGCAAGGTATGAAGGATTATTTCTAGGTATTGTGATTGCGCTTGGAAGTCTGCTGGCGCTCTACCTTTTCCTGTACCAGAAAACAACATTTCTGAAAGGATGGTTTGTAGCCCCAGGGTTGATCTATCCTTTGTTTATCATGCTTGGTGTTTACCTGACCCTGAAGGCAGACCCGCGGACAAACCCCTGCTACTTTGCATCCCGGCATGCTGTGCAGCTTGTCATCACTGCAGAAGAACCCGGCTACATTCATGGGAAGAACCTGCGGTTCAGAGCTCATGTACTGGAAGCAATTGACCGGCAGGGAAAGGTCAGAACTGCCGAGGGGTTTCTGATGATGATCATTAAAGACACCACATGTATCGTTCCTGCCGGAAGGCGTTTTTTGATTCCTGCAAGGTACACCCCGATCTCTGCTCCTTCTAACCCTGCAGCATTTGACTACCAGTCATTTCAGGCCATCCATCAGGTATTCCATCAATGCAGCCTCCAAAGGGAAGAACTCTACTCCCTCAGAGGCCAGGATGCGGCAAACCTGACCACTTTTGCCTTCAAAATCCAGGCAATGGGTGCAGGCGTTATTGAAAGAACGATCCACGGGCAGGGAGCCTCTTCTTTTTTATCAGCCATGGTCACCGGTCAGCGCTCGGGTTTGCCGGCTATGCTTTACCAGTCATTCAGTCGCACAGGAACAGTACATATAATAAGTATTTCCGGTATGCATGTGCATATTGTATTCACCCTGCTGGGCTGGCTGGTATACGGCTTTAAAAGAGCGCCGAGCCTGTTTATGAGGATCTTCAGAAAAGGATTTCTGATCAGCCTGATCTGGTTCTACGCCCTGATCTCGGGCCTCTCTCCTGCTGTTTGCCGGTGTGCCCTGATGATCATGCTCATCGTATGCACAGAGCACCTTGACTATAAAGTGGCAGGTCCCCTTATGCTTTCCCTGTCTGCATTCTTGATGCTTCTGGTTCAGCCCTGGCTGCTGGCAGATATGGGCTTTCAGTTAAGCTATCTGGCCGTTGCGGGGCTACATACCTTTCAGAGTCCGGTAAAGAAGCTGATCTATTTTAATCATCCTTTATTACGGGCATTCTGGGACCTTTCTTCTACTTCCATTGCCGCCCAGGTCTTTACGTTTCCTGTATGTCTCTGGTATTTTCATCAGTTCCCGGTCTATTTTCTGTTTGCCAACCTGCTGATCATCCCACTCACAGGATTGATGCTTTACCTGGGTATTGGGCTGCTGGTGCTGGCCTGGTTCCCATGGATAAAACATATCATTGGTTTCCTTTACGAATACATGTACCGGGTGATGAGCTGGGCATTAAACTTTTTCTCAGGTCTTCCTGGATCTGTGGTGGAAGGGATCTATATAAATCTGAGCTGCCTGATACTGCTTTCTTTACTGATTTTGAGTTTCCATAGCTGGCTGGCCCAAAGAAACAGAACGAACCTCTATATGATGCTCATGACAGCAGGCCTTGTGCTGGGTCAGAATCTGCTCAGCCAGGTTTTTACGCTTTATCAGCAAAAGATCATTTTTCTGAGTGCCCCCAGGCAAACTGGCATCTGCCTGGTACAGGGTATCCAGGCGTATCTGTATGAGCCAGGGCCCCTGGACAGGAAAAGCTATGAGATGATCTACAAGCCGGCGCTTGCCTGCCTGGGTGTACATTCTGTAGTCTGGGTACAGGGCAATTTAAGCCAGACCAATCTCAATATTCACCATTCGGAGATCTGCTTTCACGGCTGGATCATTCACCTTTTGAACGGACCCGGTACCTGCAGGGATTATCCAGGGCGTCAGAACAGGCAATACATATTCTACACACAAAATAATTACCTGCCTGAGGCCGGTGAACTGGCCAATGAACATCCCGTGCAGGTGATCTCAGGCAACAGAAATTCGGCTTCGTGCATATTAAAAACTACTGCCCTGTGTACAGCCCTGAAAATTCCCTGTAGAAACCTCCGGCTTCAGGGAGGCTTGATGATCACTATGAATTAGGGCATGATTATAGTCAGTGAAGGCTGCAGGGAATGCTTCGGGCTACCAATTATTTTTTTTAATTTAAACGAATGAATCAGTTAATAAAATCGCTCCTTTTCACAGGCATTCTTTGTTTTTTTTACCTGGCTGGCAATGCCCAGGTATCAAAATTCAGCCAGGGGCAGATTGTATATGAGACCAGTTTTCCGGATACTACTGAATCCAGTACGGTTAGCGGATATGCTTTCCCTGCAGAAATAAACCTTTACCTGAAGAACAGTATTTACAAGGCAGATATTAACAGCCTGTATGTATCCGCTTCAGTATTTACGGACCTTAGTGCACGTACCTCGGTCAGCTATATGCAGGTAACGGGAAAAAAAGTAAGGATCACTTCCAACCTTGACAGTATGCTTCTCCAGGCATACGCACGCACGCCCTATACCCTCGAGCCTTCTGCCGGTACCATGAAGATCAGCGGCTATACATGCAAAAAGCTGATCGCCCGTTTTTTTAACAGAGGCATCCCCGATGCAGTCATCTACTATACCCCTGAGATCCCTTTTATGGCTGTTCCTGCAACCCAGGCCTTTACAAAGGTGCCTGGCTTCATCATGTACATTGAAGAGAACTACCAGGGGCTGAACCTGCACCTGAAAGTAAAGCAGGTCAATGACTTACCCCTTGCCGAAAGCGTATTCACGCAGCCTGCAGGATTTCAAAGCTATTCTGCCTCAGAGATCTTCAACGCCCTGGGAAAGCCCTTTTAAGAAAGGCTTTTTGAGATGCCTGAGATCCATGAACTGAAAAGACGTTCTTCCATGGTACAGATCAGGGTTGCATGCTGCTCCCAGTCGGCTGAAAACTGCTTAAGCTGGTGGATCATTTCCTGCAAATGACCTTCTTCTTCCAGTATAATTGATTTTACAGTCACCTTGCTTGCAAATTCTGTCAATACTTCCTGGTACACAGGATAGAGTACATCTGCCCTGAGTTCAATGGCATAGGTCACCAGCAGATAACTGGCAAACCGAAGTTCAGAACCAGCCAGGTTCAGGGTCTTCTTCAGATACCTGCTTACATGCACATCCAGCAGATTCAGGTATGAATAGCTATAGCCGGGTGCCAGCAGGTATTCAGGTGAATAATCAGGGCAAAGGTTCACTCCCAGCTTCTCAATCTGTTTTTTCAGGTAATAGGCATGCCTGGCCTCTTCTGCGGCATGCTTCAGGATCATCAGGTTTACTGTATGGGTATTTTCAGAGGCCGAGATCTTACGGGCACCGGTATTTTCCAGGAACGACAGTGAATTAAGCCATTGCGCATGGAGTGAAGGCTCAGCAACTATTTTTGTTAAAAGTTCTTTCATAGGATTTAAATTGTATTCAGGGCTTCTTTAATTTTAGCATAGACGGTGTCCAGATTTTCTGCAGTCATGCAATAAGGGGGCATTATATAAATGACATTTCCCAGAGGTCTCAAAAGAACGCCCTCGTTCAGAAAAAAATGATAGAGCCGGTTTCTCAGGTCATGGAAATAAGAGGTTTCCTCGCCTGTGTTCCAGTCAAAGGCAAGGATAGTTCCCCTCTGCCGAAGGTTGCTGACCTTTGGATGCGAGGCAATCTCAAGGGCAAATACCGCATGCTTTTCTGCGATCATCTGTATATTATCAAGCGTGGCCGGGAGCAACAGTATCTCCAGACTAGCAATTGCGGCCGCACAGGCAAGAGGATTGGCCGTATAGGAATGCCCATGAAAAAAGGTTTTCATGCGGTCGTCCGATAAAAAAGCATCATAGACTGCTGCCGTGCAGGTAGTGGCGCCCATGGGCATTGTGCCACCGGTAATGCCTTTTGAAAGGCAGATCATATCAGGCTTCTCCTGGATATGATCCACGGCAAAAAGTTTTCCGGTGCGGCCAAAACCCGTCATTACCTCATCGGCAATGCTGAGTATCCCCTTTTTTCGGCAGATGCCAAGCATCCGGTTTAATATTTCAGCAGCGTGCATATGCATGCCTCCTGAGCCCTGGATCAGGGGCTCAAAAAGAAAGGCGGCCACCTGGTCATCAAACTCCGCTTCAAAGCGCTCAAAATCTGCTTCATTCCTTGGGATATCCACAAATTTTACATCAAAGAGCAGATCCTGATAAGGTGCAGTAAAAGAGCTGCGGGCGCTGACAGACATAGACCCGAAGGTATCGCCATGGTAAGAGTCTGTCAGGGCAATGATCTTTGTTTTATGCCTCCCCTGATTGAACCAGAATTGCAATGCCATCTTAAGGGCCACTTCCACCGCTGTAGAGCCGTTGTCAGAATAGAAGACACGGGCCTGGTTTTCGGGGAGAATGGAAAGCAGCTGTTCAGCAAATACAACTGCCGGTTCATGGGTGAAGCCAGCAAAGATCACATGCTCAAGTTTATTTAACTGAGCGGTCATCTTTTCAATCAGGTAGGGATGGCAATGGCCATGAATATTTACCCACCATGAAGAAACAGCATCCAGGTAGTGCTTCCCCTGGTCATCGATCAGCCAGGGTCCCCTGCCACTGACAATGGCCACCGGCACGTCTGCGTTCTTCATCTGGGTAAAAGGATGCCAGACCACTTGCTGGTCACGTTGAGCAAGGTTCTTGGACTTGCCGGTTGTATCTTCAGTTAACATTGCGTAAATTCTTTTTTAAGAAGGCCTAAAACATGTTGCTCAGTTGCAAAAGTCATCTCAGCAGGCTCAAGTTGCTGCAGGGATACCCACCGGAATGACTGCATCACCTCAAGACCCCCTTCGAAATCAAAGGCCTTATGGCTGGTGCGGAAACCGGGCTGCGCAAGGGCCCTGACCAGGTAATACACATTAATAACCTGGGTATCATTAAAAACTGATTTTACAAAAAAATCTGTGGTGTAAAAATGCCTGATCACCTCCACCGGAAGCTCACATTCTTCCATAAATTCACGCTTAAGCCCTTCTATAGTTCCTTCTCCGTATTCAAGCCCTCCGCCTGGTAATTTGGTAAAGCTTGTTTCACGCTCAAATTCATCACTTATCAATAACCGGCCTTCTGCATCAAACAGAATTCCGTACACCCTTACATTGAACATACTCATGAGTTTCAAAATTAAAAGAATTAAGACCTCAATTCTTTTTTATTCTTCATGAACACCTGTCAGGTATTAAAACCCCTCTCAGTTGTCATAAAATTTATGGGGAGGGTCTTGCTCTGTCCTTTCATGGCTTGCCTCTATATAATGATTTTCATGGCTAACCAGCCTGTCATAGGTCCAGAGCAGATCAAGTGACTTTTCTTCTTTACGCACAGCGCAATCCTTTTTTCGGCAGAAATGACAAAATTGCGGCTGGCATGGATCAACCTGCACAAAAATCTCTACCTCGGCAGAGATCTCCCTGTTTACCAGGGCTTCTATTTCTGCCACCTCGGTGCTCATCTGCCGGATATCGTAATACCAGGGGAGGGTCAGGTGACAGTCGACATGCAGGTTCTCTCCATATTTCTGTGCCCTCATATTATGTACATCGATCCAGTCATCTTCACGGTTCAGGTTCAGTATATCGATGAGTTCTTCTACCGTATGTGTATCGGCCTCATCCATTAAGGCAGCAACCGACCTGCGGCTTAACTTATACCCATTGTAAAGCATATAAAAACCAATAGCCAGAGAGATCAGCGTATCCAGCAACAGAAAGTTCGTAAATTTTATGATCAGCAGGCCCAGCACGATTCCAAAACTGGAAACCACATCTGAAACCAGGTGCTGGCCTTCAGCTTTAAGGGTTACCGAACGGGTCTTTCTACTGATGCTGATCAGGTATCTGGCCATAACCAGGTTTACCACCGCCGTGCCACCAATGACCAGTGAGCCAACAAGCAGGTGGTCAAGCACAGGTCTGGTGAACCAGGCCATAATAGATTTTGAAATAATTGAGAGGCCTGCAATCACAATAAGCGTACCTTCGATACCTACGGCAAAGAACTCGATCTTCCCATGACCATAAGGGTGATTCTGGTCGCGGGGCTTGGCGGCCAGGTGAATACTGTAAAAAGCAAAAGAGCTGGCAACGATATTTATAATGCTTTCGGCCGCATCGGTGAAAATAGCATTCGAAGAAGTAAAAAAATACGCAGCAAATTTCGAGGCTGACATGACCGCAGAAACCATTAATGTCAGAAGAATTGCTTTTTTTCGGAGTTTCTGTTCCAATTAATTTTGATTTACTGTAAAAGTATCAAATATTTGAGCTGAATTTTAATGCAACAACAAAATGGATCCTATCTCTGAACGAATTAAAGGCTTGGAAGAGTCTCAAACTATTAAAATGGCTAAATTGGGCCGGGAGCTTGCTGCCAAAGGATTTAAGGTAGTGAACCTGAGTTTTGGTGAGCCTGATTTCCAAACGCCAGATCATATCAAGCAGGCGGCTAAGGAAGCGATCGACGAGGGATACAGTCATTATACGCCCGTTTCAGGATATGCAGAGCTGAGAATGGCTGTGGTTGAAAAATTCAGAAATGAAAACAACCTGAACTATGGGGTTGAAAATATCGTTGTCTCCACAGGCGCAAAGCAGTCGCTTGCCAACGCCCTCTCCTGCCTGCTCAATCCGGGCGATGAAGTGATCATTCCCACTCCTTACTGGGTCTCCTATTCAGAAATGGTAAAGCTGGCCGAAGGTACTACTGTATATATAAATACTACGGAGAAAACAGATTTCAAGATCAGCGCCGCAGAGCTTGAGGCAGCCATCACTCCCAGAACAAAAGTGTTCATGTTCTCCTCTCCCAGCAACCCTACAGGTTCTTTATATTCTAAGGACGAACTTGCTGCCCTGGTCACAGTTTTTGAGAAATATCCCCGGATCTATATTATCAGCGATGAGATTTATGAACATATAAACTATACAGGGCACCATGAAAGCATTGCCCAGTTCGACTCTATCTTCGACCGTGTGGTGATCATCAACGGAGTTTCCAAAGCCTTTGCCATGACAGGCTGGCGCCTGGGCTATATGGCAGCTTCTAAAGCGATTGCCCAGGCCTGTGACAAGCTTCAGAGCCAGGTAACCTCTGGAACCTGCTCCATCACCCAGCGGGCTGCACTGGCTGCCCTTGGAGGAACTATGGCTCCAACCTATGAAATGAGAGAAGCCTTCAGGCACCGTCGTGACGTTGTCTATAAGGCGCTCCAGGAAATTCCAGGCCTGAATGCAAACTTACCTGCAGGTGCATTTTATTTCTTTCCTGAAATTTCTTCGTTCTTTGGTAAATCATCCGGGGAGACTACCATTACCAACTCTTCTGATTTCTGCATGTTTTTGCTCCATGATGCCCATGTGTCTACCGTTCCGGGAGATGCTTTCGGAAATGATCATTATTTCCGCATGTCGTATGCAGCTGCTGAAGCAGACCTTCTTGAAGCCTGCCGCAGAATGAAGGCTAGTCTGGCAAAACTGAACTGATAGTTCCGGACTCAGGCCCGTATGGCTTCTACCGGATCTAACCGGGAAGCAGACCATGCGGGCCAGAAGCCGGCAAGCGTACCTATAAAGACCGACAGGCCAATGCCGGCAATAATATTGTTCAGGTTCAGCGGAAAGGCCTTGTGTACGCCCAGTTCTACTACAATGGTCCCTAACCATACAAGCAACAGACCGATCAGCCCTCCCATAATACAAAGTACAATGGCCTCTACCAGAAACTGGAGAAGAATAAAGTAATTCTTTGCACCCAGTGATTTCTGAATTCCAATGATATTGGTACGTTCCCTGACTGAGACAAACATAATATTGGCAATCCCAAAACCTCCTACCAGCATGGAGAAACCGCCTATCACCCAGCCAGCTATATCCAGAATCTTTGAGAGCGACTGAAAGGCTACAGCAATAATAGTAGGGTTATTCAAAGCAAAATTATTTTTCTGCCCGGGTCCGAGCTTGCGGATAGACCTGAAGGAAGCGGTAATATCACCCATCATAGATGTAAAATCAAGGTCTTCGGCACCTTTGACAATGATACTGGGATTCACACTCTTAGATTTAATGTCCACCAGTTCACGCGCATAGTTGATGGGCATGAAAAGATTGTTATCAGCACTGATGCCCAGTACATCCTGGCCTTCACGGGTAAGCACCCCTACGATCATTACATCATGCCCCATGACCTTGATCAGCTTGCCAATAGGGTTTATCCCATCTTTAAACAGCCCTTCTGCCACACCTGCACCAAGGATACATACATTGCGGCCCGATTCGGATTCTGTTTCTGTAAAATACCGACCTTCTTTAAAGTCATAGGTTCTGACCTTGTCACTTTCTGCAGACACGGCTGTAAGGCCTACATCCTGCACTGAATTACTCTGGTACTTAAGTGTCTTATTGGCAATATCTACTGAAAAACTTACATGTTCACCCATTTGAACCCTTGATTTGAGCTCCTTATATTCCTCAAGGCTAGCCTGTGGCCGCTGCAGATAGGTCCACCACGGATATTCTTTCTCACCGCCTTCAGGCCCCCATGGAAATTTTTCTATATAAACAATATTATTGCCTAACTTGTTAATACTTGAGTTGACGGAATTTTTTAGAAAATCTACGGCTGTAAAGACAGCAATAATCGTAAAAATGCCAATTGTGATGCCTAAAAGTGATAATATGGTACGCAACCGGTTCACACGCAGGGCGTCAAATGCAAAAAGTATGCTTTCACGCAATAGTTTTATAAAGAGCATCATAAAATTCCGGGATTTTTACTAACTTCGGCCCACCTAAAATGATACATAGGGCGCCTTAAATACAGGTTTAACCTTCTTCCTATAAAGATAGCAAATTTCAAATGAAGTTATCCCAGTTCAAATTCAATTTACCCGATTCCCTTATTGCCTCATCCCCTGCAACTCATAGGGATGAATCAAGGCTTATGGTGCTTAACCGCGAAACCAAGACCATTGAGCATAAAGTCTTCAAAGATGTCTTAGGATATTTTAACGACAAAGATGTTATGATCCTGAATAATACCAAAGTCTTCCCTGCCCGTTTATATGGGAACAAGGAAAAGACTGGTGCTCAGATCGAGGTCTTTCTGCTCCGTGAACTCAATAAAGAAATGCGCCTCTGGGATGTGCTTGTAGATCCTGCAAGAAAGATCAGGGTAGGCAATAAACTATACTTTGGAGATGACGACCTGCTGATTGCAGAAGTGGTAGACAATACAACCTCACGTGGCCGTACGATCCGTTTTCTGTTCGATGGCACGAATGAGGAGTTTCGCAAATGCATTGAGATTCTTGGAGAAACTCCCTTGCCCAAATACATCAAGCGCAAGGCTACCTCTGATGACAAGGAACGTTACCAGACCATTTTTGCAAAAAATGAAGGTGCTGTGGCAGCTCCTACCGCAGGTTTGCATTTCAGCCGTGAGCTGATGAAACGTCTTGAGATCAAAGGTGTTGAATTTGCCGAGATCACCCTTCATATTGGCCTTGGAACTTTCAGGCCTGTAGAGGTGGAAGACCTTACCAAGCATAAAATGGATTCCGAGCATTTTATCATCGAGCAGTCACAGGCTGATATAGTCAATAAAGCGCTGGCAGCAAAAACCAGAATATGTGCTGTAGGCACTACAAGTATGCGTGCCATTGAATCAGCTGTTTCTGCAAACAGAACTCTGAAAGCGGCAAACGACTGGACAAGCAAGTTTATCTTTCCTCCTTTCGACTTCAGCATAGCCAATTCCATGATCACCAATTTCCATACTCCTGAGTCCACCCTGCTGATGATGGTGGCAGCTTTTGCAGGATATGATTTTGCTATGGAAGCCTATGAACTGGCAATTAAAGAAAAATACAGATTCTATAGCTATGGCGATGCCATGCTGATCATCTGATCAAACCTATTTACAGCGCTCATTAGCTTCAAAGCTCTTGAGCGCTTTTTTATGTGAAAATTTTCAGTGTATGAAACATCTTGCCATAGTACTTGCCGGAGGGAACGGCTCCAGAATGAAAGCCTCTGTAGCCAAACAGTTTCTGCTGCTGGAAGGCCTCCCCGTACTTATGCATACATTAAAAGCCTTTGCTGCATCTGACCTGAAGCCTGAACTCTTTCTGGTGCTTGCCAGCCATGAACACGATACATGGAGGCAGCTCTGCAATGAACATACCTTTAACATACCGCATGAAATTATAAGTGGTGGAACCAACCGTTTTGAATCCGTTCAAAATGCACTTGAATATATAGCAGGCAGAGAACCTTCATGCCCCGAGGCAACAATTGCCGGCATACATGATGGAGTAAGGCCTTTACTGAGCAATGATCTTATAAGCCGCCTCTATGAACAGGCGTTTATTTATGGGAATGCTGTTCCCTGTGTGGAACCCAGAGAATCAGTGAGAAGAGTTTTTGGCCATGCAGCCTCGGAAGTTATTGACCGCGCAGAGCTAAGGCTGATCCAGACACCCCAATGTTTTATTTTCCATCAGCTCCTTTGCGCCTACAGGGCTGCTACGACTTCTGAATTTACCGATGATGCTGCTGTAGCAGAAGCATCGGGCACGACCATCCAGCTTGTTCAGGGTGAGTACAGGAATCTTAAGATCACCTATCCTGAAGATCTTAAAATGGCAGAAGCACTGCTTTCATAGTGAATTCTGAAAATGGCCGGTTGGAGCCGGCCTGAATCGTTCAGTCTTTAGTACTCGTCTTCATTAAAGAAGAAATCATCCTTTGTTGGATAATCAGGCCAGATCTCCTCAATATTTTCATAAGGCTCACCATCATCTTCAAGGGCCTGCAAATTCTCTATAACTTCTACCGGCGCACCAGAACGAATAGCAAAATCAATTAATTCATCCTTTGTTGCCGGCCATGGGGCATCTTCAAGATATGATGCTAATTCTAAGGTCCAATACATAATTTTTTAGTTAATAGGTAGTTTTCAATTTTCGCAAAATTAAGATAATTATATACACGAAGTATAAAAAGAATTTTTTCTCTTCTAGCCCCTTGGTTTCCAGGGGATCTCCTCGGCATGGGTTCTCAATGCCCAGACCCTGGCCAGGGTAAACAGGTAATCTGACAGGCGGTTCAGGTAGACCATAATCAGGGGGTCGACAGTGGTGACGATAGAAAGACTCACCACCTCACGCTCTGCATGTCTGCAGGTGCATCGTGCAAGGTGACAGAAAGAAACTGAAGGATGCCCCCCGGGAAGCACGAAGTTCTTTAATGCGGGTAAGATCACATCCATGGCATCGATCTCATGCTCAAGTTCTGAAATATCACTCTCTTCCAAACCTGGAAGCACCATCCGGGATGTCTCAGGGTCGGCAGCAAGCAGCGATCCTGCACTGAACAGACGATCCTGAACATGCAGTAATATACCCTTTTCATGGGCTGAGAGTACTTCCTGGTCTCTAAGCAGTCCGATCCAGCTGTTCAGTTCATCTACGGTACCATAGGCAGCTACACGTACATGGTTTTTAAGCACCCTGGTTCCACCAATCAGCGCAGTCTGGCCGGTATCACCGGTACGGGTATAAATCTTCATAGATGAATTAAATGGCTTGTTTATTAATTTATAGTGGCTTCCGAGCCTGCACTCAGGGGAACCGCGGCAGGCTGGGAAACGGTAAGGATATGAAGATTTGGCTGGTCACTTTCAATTTTACCATCACGCATGCGCACAATACGGTGGGCATGCAGGGCGATATCTTCTTCATGGGTGACCAGAATGATGGTATTTCCCTTGCGATGAATTTCCTCAAGCAGTGCCATGATCTCAATAGAGGTCTTTGAATCAAGATTCCCTGTAGGTTCGTCAGCAAGAATTATAGATGGGTTATTGATCAGGGCTCTTGCAACTGCTACCCGCTGCCTCTGGCCCCCTGATAGTTCATTGGGTTTATGGCTCACCCTGTTTGCAAGGCCCACATTATCCAATGCCTGGTTGGCCCGGAGTTCACGCTCAATACGGCCTACTCCTGCGTAAACAAGAGGCAGGGCCACATTGTCAAGCGCTGTAGACCGGGGAAGCAGGTTAAAGGTCTGAAAAACAAAACCTATTTCCTTATTCCTGACCTCGGCCAGCTCGTTATCAGTCATCACGCTAACCTGAATACCGTTTAAAATGTACTCCCCGCTTGAAGGCGAGTCAAGACAGCCCAGGATATTCATTAAAGTTGACTTTCCTGAACCCGAAGGGCCCATCAGAGCTACAAATTCACCTTTATTTATCTGCAGATCTACTCCAAGCAGGGCATGGATAGTTTCTTCCCCTACTACATAATTCTTACCTATACCGGTAATTGAGATCAGGGTTTTCATTTTTATTGTTCTATGACCTTGGCTATCCTGAAATAATCGGAATCTCTTTGCGGAGCATTCCGCAAGGCATCTTCATGAGAAATCTCATGGGTTACCTGATCTTTACGCGTTACATTGATGGCATCTGTCATATAGATAAGAGGTTCCACATTTTCTGTATCAAGCTCATTCAGCTTTTCCATAAAGCCCAGAATGCGCTCAAGATCTGTAGAGATCAGCCCTAGTTCCTGCTCATCAATTTCGAGCCGG
This sequence comes from Sphingobacteriales bacterium, assembly GCA_043780395.1. Taxonomy (GTDB): domain Bacteria; phylum Bacteroidota; class Bacteroidia; order Sphingobacteriales; family Sphingobacteriaceae; genus JANLVJ01. The sequence goes on along the minus strand of JAYWCR010000129.1, from coordinate 1,559 downwards.
GCCAGGTGAGCCATTTTCAACACAGTATCACGTTCAATCTTCATCAGGTAGTAAGTTAATGTAGGAGGTTCATGTTAAAAAACGAATATAAAATTAAATCAGAAAGTTTTCTTAAAAGCATTTATTTTTATGCCCGAAGAAGGCTCATTTATAACCTTTATAAGGATAAAAAAGAAAACTTGTTTACGCTTTCTTTAATTTATTTAACAGGTCAGGCATCTATAGCATAGAATGCAAAATCAGTATTAAATTTAATTTCCCTATTTTGGGAGCCTATGGAAATTGTTGTAAGCGGAATCCGCTCTACCGGAAACCTGCATCTTGGAAATTACTTCGGAGCTTTACAGAATTTTGTAAAACTTCAGCATACCCACCAATGCTTCTTTTTTATTGCTGACTATCATTCCTTAACTACCCATCCTACTTCCGAGCACCTGCATAGCAGCGTGCGCCAGGTATTGGTAGAATATCTGGCTGCCGGTATTGACCCTGAAAAGTCGACCATTTATGTACAGTCAGATGTACCCGAAGTAGCCGAGCTCTACCTGTACCTGAATATGAACGCTTACCTGGGTGAACTTCAGCGCAGTACCTCTTTCAAAGACAAAATTAAGGACCAGCCTGAAAATGTGAATGCCGGCCTTCTTACCTACCCTACCCTTATGGCTGCGGATATTCTGCTCCATCATGGTACGCAGGTACCAGTAGGGAAAGATCAGGAACAGCACCTGGAAATGGCACGCACCTTTGCCAACCGGTTTAACCGCCTTTATAAGAATGATTATTTTGCCGAACCGCAGGCCTTTAATTTTGGTAAAGAACTTGTAAAGGTTCCCGGCCTTGACGGAAAAGGAAAAATGGGAAAATCTGAAGGTGAAGGAAATGCGATCTTTTTATCAGACAGCCCTGAGATCATCCGCAAAAAGGTGATGAAAGCCGTCAGTGACAGCGGCCCTACCCTGCCGGGTGAAGTAAAATCGGATGCGGCAAGAAATCTCTTTGAACTGATGACCCTGGTTTCAACCCGGGAGACCCTCTCTTTCTTTGAAGGGGAATATGATGCCTGCCGGATCCGTTACGGAGATCTCAAGAAACAACTTGCAGAAGATATTATTCTGCATAATGCACCTATCTACAACCGTATTAAAGAACTCGACGCCGATTCTACCTTTGTGCGTGAGGTTGCCAGAATGGGCGCCGCCAAGGCCCGTATGAGTGCCCAGAAAACCATTAAGGAAGTTCGTAAAATTATTGGCTTTAAATCATTCTAAGATGCATATTGCCATAGTTGGAAACATAGGTTCCGGAAAAACAACGCTTACCGGTTTACTTTCCAGTCATTATGAATGTGAGGCCCTGTACGAAACGGTAGATAACAATCCTTATCTCGAAGATTTTTATCAGGATATGAAACGCTGGTCTTTTAATCTGCAGGTTTATTTTCTGAACAGCCGCTTCCGGCAGGTCCAGCAGATCCAGCATAACCAGTCACTCATTATCCAGGACCGTACCATCTACGAAGACTGCTATATCTTTGCTGATAACCTTCATGATATGGG
>JAYWCR010000128.1:0-10953 GCA_043780395.1 Sphingobacteriales bacterium | reverse complement strand
CCGGGAGGGGTCTGTACCGAAACGATGACCGGATCGGCCTCCAATTCAACGCTTCATTTAAAGGCTGATCCTTTGGTATCGGTAAGCGGCACAAAAGTCAGGGTCACAGGGATCATCTACGGTGACAAAGCCCATCCCATTCAGGAAGACTGGACCTATACGATCAGTCCGGAAACTATTGTCTGGACCATTGTCAGAACCCTCTCCGGGCCTTTGATAGCGGTACATTCATCCTCCCCTGTATTTGTATTTAAAAATATGCATACCTGGGAAGGGGCCTATCAGGATTATGGGGGCCTTGCCTGGTTTTATCTTTTTGACCAGAAGAAAGATACCTATGGAGTTCATAGCAGTTCATCCCGTTTCTGGAACTCGAAAACCGGCAATGGGCTCACCGTAGCCGTTAAAGCTCCAGGGCAGGAAATTGCGATGGAGTATAGCCGCACAGATAGTGATCAGCTGGCCTGTGCAGTGCTCGTTTCATCTGCCAAGGCCATACCCCGCTTAGATTCCGGTACCCATAGAAGGCGGTTCCTGAGCAAGAAAACCATCGCCTGGGAGCCGGTGATCATGGCTCCCGGCAAAACGTCCGAACAGATTACCCTTTCATCTTTTGATTTTAAAGGGCAGTTTAACAGCGGAACCTATAAAGGCCTGGACGGCTTGCAGGTACATGCAGTACTCAATACCATTGCGCGGATCGGGGTCATTGACAAGCTTCATTTTGGTGGAAACAGCTGGCATACACCGTACGGCCCTATCTGCCTTCATGAACAATATATTTCCCAGCTGGGCCTTGCCATCAATGATCCGGCTTATTTACACGGATACCAGCAATGCCTTGATTTCTACAGGGATAATGCCATTCAGAAAAGTGGCAGGGTCTGGCCACGCTGGGCCTATACAAATGAAGATATGATGGCTGGCCAGGTGACGGACAAGGGTTTCTATGAGGCAAGATGGGGGTTCTTGCTGGATTCAAATCCTGACCTTGTGACCAATGTATCAGAGCTCTATGATCAGACAGGCGACAAGGTCTGGGTGAAATCACATCAGCAGTCGTGTGAAAAGGCCCTTGACTGGATCCTGGCACGCGATACCAATCATAACGGGCTGGTCGAGATGATGACCGATTCACATACCCAGCAGCAGAGCAGTGACTGGATCGATATTATCTGGGCATCTTTTGAAAATGCCATGGTCAATGCCAAACTCTACTATGCCCTGGTGTTATGGGCAGATATTGAAAAACAGCTTGGCAATACGTCAAAAAGCATTTATTATAAAGAGTGTGCAGGCAAGCTTAAAGTAAGTTTTAACAAACCTGTTTCTGAAGGGGGCTTTTGGGATGAGCAGAATAGCTGCTATATCCACTGGAGAGATAAAGATGGAACAGCCCATGGGCAAAATATGGTTACGCCGGTAAATTTTATGGCTATTTCTTATGGTCTCTGTGATCAGGATGAACGGAAAAAGGCTATACTGGATAAGATCGAGACGGGTATGCAGGCAGAAAAATTATTCTTCTGGCCTTTATGTATGACCAGCTATGCGGCAGGGGAAGGCAAGGACTGGCAGTTCCCTTTTCCCAATTATGAGAATGGTGATATTTTCCTCTCCTGGGGTGCATTGGGAGTACGGGCCTATGCCTCCTATAAACCGGAAATTGCCTTGAAATATGTACGGAACGTCTTGAAGCAGTATGCTTCTGATGGGCTGGCCTTTCAGCGCTATGGCCGCCACCTGCAGAACGGGTTGGGAGATGATATTTTATCTGGGAACAGCCTTTCTATAATTGGTTTATACCAGGCTATATATGGTATCAATCCGCTTCATAACCGTTTCTATCTTGATCCTCATCTTACTTCCTCTTTATCAGGGACCCGGATCTTTTATAAGTTCCGCAACCAGCAACTGACAGTTGATCTGGCCATGCATAAATATGCAGTCTCAGATTCCCGGTTTAAAATAAATGCAAAAACAAGTTTTGGCTTTTTTAGTTCCGGCAACGAACTTTCTTATTTCGACAAGGGCAATGATACCCGTTCTCTGGGTGTGAAGGTTTCTACAGCAGAAAAGATCAGCCTTGACATTCTCTCCTGGCAACCTGAGCATATGGTATGGGATCAGGCTTTGCATGGCGGTCTCACTGCAATTAGCTATGAGCTGAATAAGTTAAAGCCCACTAGCCTCTATTCGGTTTCAGTGGATAAGAAAGTGGTGCAGCAGATAAGATCGAATGCCTCGGGCAGTCTGAACTTTAATGTTTCTGTCAGTGATCATCCTGTTGAAATTGAGCTTAAATCATTGTAGCTTAAGGTTTCACAAAACAGTTATGCCGACTATGAATAGTTCCTGGCCATTAAAGATAGGATTAGTAGCAATCGGACTTGAAACCTACTGGGAACAGTTTGACGGTCTAAAAATCAGGATCGAAGAAAATATACAAACCGTTTACGAACGGATTTCTGTGAAGGATGCCGACGTCATTAACCTCGGACTTATTGATAATGCGGAGAAGGCATTGGTTGCCGGCCATGATCTGCGCAAGGCAGATATTGATATCCTGTTTATTTACATCACTACTTACGCCCTTTCAGAAACTGTGCTTCCCATGGTGAGAAGGGTGAACGTACCTGTAATTTTTCTAAACCTTTCACCAGGTTATCAGATAGAATACCGATCTTTTAATAAACTGGAGCGGACGAAAATGACAGGGGAATGGCTTGCCTATTGTTCTGCATGCCCTGTTCCCGAGCTTGCCAATGTGTTTCACCGGGCGGGAATACCTTTCTTTCAGGTAACCGGTGTGCTTCAGAATGATGCCGGATGCTGGAATGAGATCTCAGAATGGATCGAGGCCGCCCATGTCGCAAGCATCATGTTCCATAACCGGCTTGGCCTCATTGGTCATTATTACAGTGGTATGCTGGATGTGTATACCGATATTATGCTGCAGCTCAGCACCTTTGGCGGGCATATGCAGCATCTTGAAGCAGATGAACTGACCGCAATAGCCCTGGCAGTAGATCCTTTTCAAGTCATTGAAAGGGTAGAGGAGATCAAAGATTTATTTGAGGTACAGTCAGATTGTGCTGAGGCAGAACTTGAAAGGGCCGCACGAACTTCCATTGCCCTTGATCAGCTGGTTGAGCGCCATCATCTGGGCTCTATTGCCTATTATTATAAGGGAACAGGTGTTGCTGAGAATGCCAGTACGATAAGCTCCATGATCGTGGGCACTTCGCTGCTGACCGCCCGAAATATTCCGGTAGCAGGCGAGTACGAAATAAAAAATGCCCAGGCAATGAAAATTCTGGATTCATTTGGTGCCGGAGGCTCCTTTACGGAAATCTACGCGCTCGATCTGAAAGATGATATTGTGCTGATGGGTCATGACGGTCCCGGACATATAAAAATTGCCCGGGGAAAAGTTAAAATAAAACCGCTGACAGTTTACCATGGCAAAGTAGGGCAGGGGCTCTCAGTAGAAATGTCTGTAAAGGAGGGCCCTGTAACCCTGCTTTCTGTTGTGGAGCACTCCGGAAAGATCTTTCTGCTTGTTGCTGAGGGTGATTCTGTCAGCGGTGCTGTTCTTGAACTGGGAAATACCAATAGCAGGTATAGGTTTTCCGGCGGAGCCAGGAAATTTATCAGCGACTGGAGCAGCCATGGACCTTCACATCATTGTGCTGTAGGCACAGGTCATATTGCCTCCAAACTGCTGAAACTGGGCCATCTTCTGGGGATAGATGTGATTATTATCGGTCAGAACTGATCAGTCAGCTCTGAGGCCGTATATTAGCGGATTATTCCACCCCTATGAAAACTAAAGTTTGGCTCTCTATAGATCCCCAGGTACTTGCTGATGCCCAGCAATTAGCAAAAAGAAAAAAACAAAGCTTCTCAAAATTAATTGAAGACCAGCTGCGTATCCTGACCAGCCCGGCTCAGCGAAAAGGTGAATCTGCTCCTAAATGGACCAAGGTAAAGCCTGCTATCAGGCTTCAGGGTGATCCCGATAAAAAGGAAGAAGCCCCGGCTCAGGAGAATGCTGAACAGGAGGAAGAAGAGAACTGAAATTTAATGAACATTGAAATTAATACATGATAAAACCAGGAGTACTGCTTTTTGATGTAAATGAAACGCTCATAGATCTTGCTCCGCTTAAGGTGGCGGTGAATGAGTTATTAAAATCGGCTGAAGGTTTCCGCTACTGGTTTGGACTGCTTTTACATGCATCCATGGTAGAGAATACAATTGGTCAATACCATGATTTCACTTTTCTTGCCCTTGCAAGCCTTGAAATGGCTACCCGTTCTTTCCAGATCTCAGCTCCGGAAGCCCGTCTGAAAGGTATTCTGGAGCTGATGAATGAATTAAAAGCATATCCGGATGTGGCTCCTGCTCTTGAACTGTTCAGGGGAAAAGGATTCAGGCTTGCAACCCTCACAAATTCTACCTACTCTGTGCTAAACAGGCAGCTTGAAAATTCAGGTCTTCTTTCTGTATTTGAAAAAGCGTTTTCCATCGATACTATCCGGCTTTATAAGCCTGCTCCCAAAACCTATAAATGGGCCTGCTATGAGTTTTCAGCAAAACCTGAAGATACAATGATGATCGCCGCTCATGCCTGGGATCTGGCCGGAGCTGCAGCCGCTGGTTTAAGAACCTGCTTCGTGCAGCGGGAAGGTCAATTCCTGAACCCTGCTTATGCCGTGCCGGATTTTATGGGGAATGACCTGCTGGAAATTGCAAGGCAATTCTGACTTATACTGCCTGAAATTAAATAATAGTTAACCGATCAGCCATTTGCTTTTAGGCAGATAAGAGAGAAGTTTAATAAAGATATAGGTGGTAATAAACGTTGTAACTGCAATGAGCGGAATCTTGATGGCGGCAGTTCCAAACTTCTCATTCAGCACCTGGTAATAGAAGTTCAGCACCATAATATGGGCAAGGTAAATTCCATAACTCTTGGCTGAGATATCCATGAAGAGTATGACTATGCCTGATGAAGCATTCTTGAGCCTTACATTTTTGACAATCAGAAAAACCCCTGCGGTCATCATCACAACATTAATGGTTTCAAAGCCCCAGGTAAGCTCAAGGGTACTTGTCATTTTATCGGTTGCCAGCCGGCTCAGAAAACCTGAGGCCGTGATAAAATAACCTGCCGCGATCAGTAGTGTTCCAGCCGGATAGTTCCACTTTGCCGGAGCTAAATGAAAGCGTTTTATATAAGTAGCCAGTACCGCATAGCCCATAAACCCCGAAAAATAATAGAGCATAGGGGTATGGTTCCAATAGGCTTCACCCCAGATCTCAGGATATATCTGATGGATATAGGGAATGGTCAGGGCAATGCACCAGAGCACCAGGTAGAACTCCATTCCCCTGCGGCTTGCGCTGGTTATCCAGGGTGATAGAATAGGCGCAAACAGGTACAGTCCCAGCAGCATGTAAATAAACCAGAGATGGCCGATCTCCACGCCATAGTTTACAGGGATATGAAGAATATTCAGGAATGCAGTATGGAAGTCTGCTTTGCCCATAAAATACTGATAGAATGCATAGAGCATGCACCAGATAATGAATGGAATGGCAACCCGGCTGAATCTTTTTTTGAAAAAAGTGCTGGTGTCGTTCACCGGGAACAGAAAGAAACCCGAGATCATTACAAATAAGGGTACACAGATGCGGCATAAGGAATTGTACCAGCCTACCCAGTGGGCATCCACTGTATTCAGCACTTTCCCTGCCTCGCCTATATAATAGAATTCACCAGTATGGATTTGAATCACCATATAACAGGCGATAACACGCAAAAGATCAAGGCCAATATTGCGTTCGGGTTTAGAGGGGGTCATTTAGTTACCAATAAAATTTATACCTGTAAGGTAAAAATTAATTGAGGGATGCCCATTTAAATTTCCTTTTGCAGCGCCGGCAGATAATTGAACGCCGGTAAGCTATGCTATTGCCGGTAGCCTTGTACTTTAAAGGTTACACTACTTGAAGGTCATTTAAATTACCTTTTAAGAATATATAACAACCCTTATGAGAGCAATACAATATACAGGGTTTGGTGGCACAGAGGCTATCAGGCTGAATGAGATTGAAGAGCCCCGGCCCAATGAAAACGAACTGCTGATAAAAGTAGTGGCTACAACTATCAATCCCATGGATATGAAGATCCGCTCAGGATATCTGAAAGAACAGATACCCCTGACATTTCCCTTTGTTCCGGGTCTGGATGCTGCGGGGATTGTAGATACTGTAGGCAGTAAAATTTCACGCTTTAACGTTGGTGACAAGGTGTTCCTGACTACATTCGGGGGTACCTATGCCGAATACTTTATTGCTCATGAAAACCAGGTAGCTTTAATACCTGATAACGTAGACTTGGATGAGGCTGCTGCACTTGCCATTCCCCTTGTCACTGCCTATACTTTTTTGGTTGAAGAAGGAAAAGTCCAAAAGGGTGAAAAGGTGCTTGTTCAGGGTGCTGCCGGAAGTGTCGGGGCCGTTGTCGTTCAGATGGCAAAGGCCATGGGAGCATATGTCATAGGAACTGCATCAGGTGAGGGTATAGATATCCTGCATGAACTGGGAGCTGATGAGGCCATAGATTATAAGTCCGAAGACTTTGTAAATCGGGTCAAAGGGGTGGATCTGGTCATTGATCTGGTGGGTGGAGAAACCCTGGTAAAATCGTTCGGGGTCATAAAAGAAGGAGGGCAGTTGTTAAGTGCCGTCATGCCTCCATCGCAGGCTTTGGCTGAAGAACATAAAATTACAGCAAAGTTCATTTCCTCCACACCTTCTTATAAAAAACTGGAATATGGCAAAGATCTCGTTGAGAAAGGGAAAATAAAGATCCATATTGCGAAGAAACTAAAACTGGAAGACGCTGCCCAGGCTCAGGAACTTGTTGCTGCAGGTGGCCTGAATGGAAAGATCGTCCTTGAAATGCAATGATTAAAAACATATATACAATAAAACCGATTCTTGTTTTTCTGCTTTGCTTCATGAGCCGGGTCAGTTTTGCACAGACTCAGACAGCGATGAACTTCACTGCTGCTGCTGATTTTAAGAAAGCTGATCTGGCTCTGAACGCTGTATATCATAAGATCTTCAGCGAGTACAGATCGGATACAAGTTTCCTTAAAAATCTAAAGATCTCTCAGAATATATGGGTAAAATTCAGGGATGCAGAAATGCTTGTCAGGTATCCAGGATCCGGAGATTATGGGTCTGTACAGCCCATGTGCTGGGCCATGTATAAGACCGAATTAACAGAGAGCCGCACCAAAGCACTTCAGCTTTGGTTGTCCGGAATCGAAGAGGGTGATGTATGCGCAGGAACTGTGAAAACAAAAGATCCGGCATCAAAGCATTAACTGTGGCCAGCAGGCAATGCCTTAAATTCCCCTTCAGACAATAATCTTGAAACTTTTCCTGAACTTGCCACCTTTAATCATAAACTGAAGAATTAAGGGGATACAACAAATGGATGAAGAGTTCTATCAGCAGATTTTTAGTAAACAATTAAAATTGGAGGCTGTGCCTTCTAATGAAGAGATTGCTTCATGGGCATTGCAGCTGATCAGGTTATTATTTCCTGAACAGTCGAAATCTGAATTTCATTCTGTCGAAAAGGTAGCAGAGAAATTTAAAGTGCTCGAGGCACATCTTCATCAGATCATGGATGCTACAAAGGCCTGTGAAGACTGTCATATTACCGAGCAGGTAAAAAAATTCTTTCTGTCAGTTCCCGAACTTTACCGCATGCTTAATACCGATATACAGGCCATTTTTATGGGCGATCCTGCAGCAAGGTCGGAGTTTGAGGTAATCAAGACCTATCCGGGATTCTATGCGATCTCATTTTACAGACTTGCACATTTGCTATACCAGCTTGAAGTTCCCCTGATTCCCCGAATCCTTACCGAATATGCACATTCCCGGACCGGCATCGATATTCATCCCGGAGCCATTATTGGTGAATATTTTTACATAGATCATGGTACAGGGATCGTGATCGGCGAAACCTGTACGATTGGCCGGCATGTGAAGCTTTACCAGGGTATTACCCTGGGGGCATTAAGTGTTTCAAAGAACCTTGCCTATACCAAAAGGCATCCTACGGTTGAAGACAGGGTGGTCATTTATTCGGGGGCTACCATTCTGGGTGGTAATACGGTGATCGGTCATGACAGCATCATTGGAGGAAATGTATGGCTTACCCATAGCGTATCACCCGCATCTACCGTATATCATACTGCAAGTATTACTGTTTCATCAAATTTAGACTAATGTCCACACTTATAGATTTTGTAGGGAATACCCCGCTTGTTGAGATCAGGAAAATGAATCCTTATAAAAACGTGAGGATGTTTCTGAAACTAGAGGGTAACAATCCCGGGGGAAGTGTAAAAGACCGGGCAGCCCTGAATATGATCAAAATGGCTATCAGCAGGGGAGAGATTAAAGCCGGATCCAAGCTCATTGAGGCTACAAGTGGGAATACAGGAATTGCCCTGGCGATGATTGCCCGCCTGTTTGACCTGGAAATTGAAATAGCCCTTCCTAAAAACTCCACACCAGAACGTACCCAGACCATGCTTGCTTATGGAGCAACGGTAGTGCAGCTCGATACCATTGAAGAATGCCGTGACTATGCCACGCGCAAATCTGCAGAGGAAGGCTATTTCATGCTGGATCAGTTTGCCAACAAGGATAATTACCTTTCTCATTATAAGTCCACAGGTCCGGAGATCTGGAAAGATACGCAGGGGAAGATCACTCATTTTGTAAGCTCCATGGGCACTACCGGTACGATCATGGGCTGTTCGATGTTCTTAAAAGAACAGAATCCAGCCATTCAGATTGTTGGCTGTCAGCCCGTAGAGGGCTCGTCTATTCCAGGTATCAGGCGCTGGCCTGAAGAATACCTTCCAAAGATTTTTGATAAAAGCAGGGTCGACCAGGTGGAAGATATTTCCGCAGAAGAGGCTACTGAAATGACCCGCAGGCTTGCCAGAGAGGAAGCTATTTTTGGAGGTATGAGCACTGGAGGTGGTTTTGTGGCAGCCCTTAGAATAGCATCCCGCATTGAGCAGGGACTTATTGTGAGCATTGCCTGTGACCGGGGTGACAGGTATCTGAGCAGCCCCCTGTTCAATGGGTAAATCTCAGATATCCTAAAATTATTACGTATGTTATATAAAATGGGGCATTTTGAGGAATTTTCGTTTCAATAGGAACCTGAAAACCTGATTTACCAGGTATAAATTAACTTTTGTGATACGAATACAGCCTTAAATGCCCAATAATGTGATCGTGTAACGAGAATAGGATTCTGGCTTGAAATTAGCTAACAGGTAAGTCTAATATACTTATCATGACTTATACATTTGACCATTTTGGATTACTGCTTCTTAACAGAAGAATTGATCAAAGCATTAAAGTAGGTGACCGTATCATCATCAGCAACCTGTCAGGTTACACCTCGAAAATGGTGCGCAGATTTCTGGAGAGAAACAATTTCCTTTTTGAAATTAATCCATTGCTGGTAAAAGGTAAGTCTGAAATTCTGATAAAGGGATTAAAGGCAGCTGTTACAAATACAGGAATACAGACTGATCCAACATATGCATAAAGATTAATTACTTTTTGAGCACTTAAAAGGTAATTTCGCTTTTTGCTTTTTACCAATATATGGCTCTTACATTTGACGAAAAACCATTCAGCCTGAGTGTTCTTTACCTGAAAAAAACTTTTACAGTCGATATTCTTCCGTTTTATATGGGGCTGAGAGTAGCATACCGTGTTATTTCACCCGATTTGCCAGAGTTGGTAATCGGACTTGATGCTTATGACAGTTGGGAAGAGATAGGAGGGCAGAGTCTGATATCCCCTGGTCTCCTGTTCAGATTGGGTGAGTTAATTGATCAGCACGTACTTTAACATTTAGGTACGGGCTTTACTGAGAAGTATGAATGTATGGTGGTTTTACGCGCTTTTATCAGCTTTCTTTGCTGCCCTGACGGCAGTACTTGCGAAAGCCGGCATAAAAGGAATTGATCCTGACCTTGCAACAGCTATCCGTACAGTAGTTATTCTGGTTGTAGCCTGGGGTATTGCCTTTACCAGAGGCGCCTTGAATGGCTTGCCCGGCCTTTCCCGAACAAACCTTCTTTTTCTGGTTCTCTCAGGTATGGCTACAGGTCTTTCATGGATCTTTTATTTCCGTGCTTTGCAGATAGGCAAAGTTTCACAGGTAGCCCCTGTTGATAAATTAAGTGTAGCCCTCGCTATTATTCTTTCTGTAGTTTTTCTAAAGGAGACCGTAGACTGGAAAACGGCAGCGGGTGCAGTTCTCATTATCAGTGGTACACTGGTGCTGATCCTCTAGAAATGCTTTTCTCCGGTTAGCCTGATCAGGCTTTCCTTGTAAAAATCACTTACCGGAATTTCCTCCTCACCAATCTTGATTTTATTCTTGCGCATGGAAGTTATCTTGTCAAGGGCTATGATATAGGATTTGTGAACCCTTATGAACTGGTCCGCTGGCAGCCTTTCTTCCATCAGCTTCATGCTCATTCGGGTAATGACAGGTCTGGGAAAGGCCCTGCTATGAATTTTTACATAATCTTTCAAACCCTCAATATACTGAATGTCATCTACGGCAATTCTTACAAGGTTGTAATCAGCACTCACGAAAAAATACTTTGCCGGCGCTGCAGCAGCGGGTTCAAGTGTTTTCGAGTGCAGCTGCATATATTCATTGGCCTTGTTTACAGCTTTTAAAAAACGCTCAAAAGGAACAGGCTTCAGCAGATAATCAATGGCATTCAGGTTAAAACCTTCAAGGGCAAAATTCTCATATGCCGTAATAAAGATGATCAGCGGACTGTTCGTTAATGAATTCAACATCTGTATCCCCGA
>JAYWCR010000127.1:0-17663 GCA_043780395.1 Sphingobacteriales bacterium | reverse complement strand
TTTTTATCTCCTCTTGTATAACTTTTCAGGTTACTTTTCAAAAGCTTTCTTGCCACATGGATCCTGGTCTTTACTGTTCCGATCGGGATCTTAAGCTCTTCAGCAATTTCATGGTATTTAAAGCCTTCAAAATACATGTTAAAGGGGATATGGTATTCACCCGGAAGCTTGTCCATGGCGCTCTGTATATCATTCAGAATGAACTTTCCCTCACCCAGATTTACTGTAGAACTATAAAGGAGGTGGGTAGAAGGAATTTCATCAGACTTGGTTATGAAACTATTCATCTTCACTACCCTGCGGTAATTATTAATGAAAGTGTTTTTCATGATCGTATAAAGCCAGCCCTTCAGATTGGTCCCCTCTTTAAATTTATTATAATAAGTAATTGCTTTAAGAACGGTGTCCTGAACCAGATCATTTGCATCTTCTGTATCTCTTGTAAAATTCAGAGCATACATTTTGAGTGAACTAGTCTGACGAAGTACTTGTGTGTTGAATTCGATCTTTGTCATGTTGTTTAACTTATATATTCAGTCGTTAAACAAAAATAAGACCAATTCCTGACATTTTCAAGTTTTGTTTAACTAATTATAAATTTTCTTAAACAAAATCCAAAATCACTTCGAAGCCGTAAATAATTAGTTTTTTGCTTCAAAAAATGAACGGTATCCTTTTTTTCTGGCGATAAAACTAGCCCATAGAACTGGCATCACCAAATATTCAACCATACTATTGGCAGATTTATAGGTAATCTCGTCAATGATCAGCGTGCAATGTTCTTTTTTAATAATGCGGTGTTTATGCTCCCAGTATACAAGGAATAGTGGAAGTCTGATGCCCTGATCAATGAAGAAAACCTCACTGGCATTCTCCTGCCGCTCAATGATCTGAGTATCCCAGTCCATAGACCAGGAAGATAAAAAAATTCTGAGACGGAGCATATTTCCTACAGCTGTTCCATCGAACTGAAGGAGTTGAATACGCGGAAAAGAAGGAAGTAAATGGGTGAAAAGGTCTTTATTGAACCTTGAAATGACGCGCTGAAATTCAGCATTGACAGGGGTAGAAACACTGAATTCCATTATTGGTTTTCATCTTTAACACCTTTTCTGATTAAAGGTTCTGAGCAGAAAATTTACAAGGCTATTTTCTAGTAAATAATATTGACTTCTGGTTGTATGCGGATTCCGAATTTTTCCTGCACTGAGGCAATGATCAGGGCTGAAAGATCAAGGATTTCCTTTCCGCTGGCACCTCCGTGATTCACCAGCACAAGGGCCTGATCTTTCCAGGTTCCGGTATGGCCAATCACTTTCCCTTTCCACCCGCATTGCTCGATCAGCCAGCCTGCAGCCAGCTTAAACTTTGATTCTGCTGATGCATAAAAAACAAGGTCAGGATAGAGCGCTGACAGCCTCCTGAATTCAGCTTCATCGATTAGAGGGTTTTTAAAAAAGCTCCCTGCATTACCGATTATAGAGGGGTCAGGAAGTTTCGATATCCTTAAGGCAGAAACAATACGCCCAATATCATTAATACCCGGATGCATGATCTTCTGTTGTTCAAGCTGGGCTCTTATGGCCCCGTAATGGGTGTGAAGTACTGGCTTCAAAGACAGATTCAAGCTTATACCAGTAATAATAAACTGATTTTTTACTTCTTCTTTAAAGATGCTGCTTCGGTATGAAAATCTGCATTCGCCCTTGCTGAATTCTCTAAATTCCCCATTATGGGTATTAAATGCCCTTAATTTATGAAGAATATCCCCTAATTCTACGCCATAAGCTCCGATATTTTGAACGGGCGAGGCCCCGGCAGTACCAGGTATGAGGCTCAGGTTTTCAATTCCTCCAAATCCTTTACCAATACAATACTGCACAAGACCGTCCCACGATTCGCCTCCAAGGGCATGAACCAGCACCTGATCACCCAGGGTTTCATACCTTATGCCCTTCAAGGCAATATGCACGACCATGCCCCTGAAGTCAGAAGTGAACAGCATATTGCTCCCACCTCCAAGAATAAGAATCTTTTCGGTCTTGAAAAGAGGATTTGCATACAGGTCAAGCAAATCCTCTTCAGATGTCACTTCTGCAAAATAATCAGCCTTCACATCTATTCTGAAGGTATTATAGGCAAGTAATGACTTATTCTGAACTATGGTCATCAGATATTGATAGCCCTGTTAGCGCTTGCGGCAAGTGCCGCCTCTTTGACTGCTTCTGAAAAGGTAGGGTGTGCATGGCTTATCATTCCAAGATCTTCCGCAGAGGCCCTGAACTCCATTGCCACTACAGCCTCGGCGATCATATCTGCAGCACGGGGGCCGATCATATGTACCCCAAGAATTTCATCTGTAGTTTTATCAGCCAGTACTTTCACAAATCCATCTGTATCCATGCTTGCCCTTGACCGCGCACTGGCCTTAAATGGAAATGATCCCAGTTTATAGGCAATACCGGCAGCTTTTAATTCCTCTTCTGTTTTGCCCACACTGGCCACCTCAGGCCATGTATACACTACATTTGGAATGGTATTGTAGTTAATATGTGGTTTCTGCCCAGCAATAAGTTCTGCCACCAGTACACCTTCTTCCTCAGCCTTGTGAGCGAGCATAGCGCCCCTGATCACATCACCCACCGCGTAGATCCCTTTTACAGATGTTTCAAGATGTTCATTTACAGGAATTTTCTTACCTCTTTCATCCAGGCTGATACCGACATTTTCCAGGCCAAGACCTTCCGTATAGGCCGTACGGCCAACTGCTACAAGGCAATAGTCACCTGTTACTTCAATTTTTTCACCTTTCGCATTTTCAGCGCTGACAACAACTTCTTCACCCCTGACCTCAGCACCAGTAACCTTATGACTCAAAAGAAACTGAAACCCAAGTTTCCCGAGCACTTTTTGCAGTTCACGGCCCAGTTGCTTGTCCATGGCAGAGACAATAGAGTCAAAGAACTCAATGACTGTCACCTTTGATCCAAGCCTTGCATATACGGATCCCAGTTCGAGACCGATCACACCACCACCGATCAATACCAGATGTTTGGGTATTTCAGGAAGGTTCAGCGCTTCGGTAGAAGAGACAATCCTCTTTTTATCAATAGGTAAGAACGGAAGCTTTGTGGGCTTTGAGCCTGTGGCAATAATGATATTTGCAGCCTCAATGACCTGTTCCTTTCCTTCGGGATCGATAACTTTCAGGGAATTCTTCGTAATAAAAGAAGCTGTACCCTGGATACCATCGATCTTATTCTTTTTAAAAAGATAGGTGATTCCATCAGTAGTCTGCTTAACTACCTCATTCTTGCGTTTTATCATCTGAGCCAGGTCTGGTTTCAGTCCACTGAGCTCAATGCCATGGGTAGGGAATGTATGCCCTGCCAGATGGAAGAGTTCTGATGAATCAAGCAGACTTTTAGAAGGGATACAACCTACGTTCAGGCAGGTTCCTCCATAAGCTCTATATTTTTCTATGACTGCAGTTTTCAGTCCGAGCTGGGCACAACGAACAGCGGCCACATAACCGCCAGGTCCTGACCCAATAATTACTACATCGTATTTCATTAAAACCGACAATTAGTTTCTAAAATTCTTTGAATTAGATTTCAGGTTCAAACACCCAGCAAGATCCGTGAAGGATCTTCAAGGAGCTGCTTGACCTTTACCAGAAAGCTTACTGACTCACGGCCATCGATGATCCGGTGATCATAGGAAAGTGCCACATACATGATCGGGCGGATCACTACCTGACCATTCACAGCAACCGGGCGGTCTACGATATTATGCATGCCAAGAATTGCAGATTGCGGAGGGTTCAGGATCGGTGTGGATAACATAGATCCAAAAATACCTCCATTGGTGATGGAGAAATTACCCCCTGTCATTTCTTCAATGGAAAGCTTGTTTTCACGAGCCTTACCGGCAAGAAGTACAACCGCCTTTTCTATTTCAGCAAATGACATGGACTCAGCATTCCTTATCACCGGAACTACCAGACCTTTTGGTGCTGATACAGCAATAGAGATATCTGCAAAATCATTGTAAATAATCTCATCGCCGTCAATGAGGGCATTTACTGAAGGAAATTCTGCAAGGGCCATGCAGACAGCTTTTGTGAAAAAGGACATAAATCCAAGCCCTACTCCATATTTCTCTTTAAACTTGTCTTTATATTTGGCCCGGAGCTCCATAATGGGCTGCATGTCAACTTCATTGAACGTAGTTAACATCGCTGTTTCATTTTTTACAGCAACCAGCCTTTTTCCAATGACCTTGCGCAGGTTTGACAGGCGCTCACGGCGCTGTACCCTTGCTCCCGGTACAGAAGCAGGAATTGCTGCTGGCTGGGCTGGAACCACAGGGGCTACAGGCTGGGCTACAGGAGCTGTATAAGCTACAGGGGTTACAGGCTGGCTGTTCTGGGCATCTGCCTTGGTAATTCTCCCATCACGGCCAGTACCATTTACATGGCTGATATCAAGACCTTTCTCAGCAATAATCTTTGAAGCTGCCGGTGAGGGAATACCTGTAGCATAGGTATCAGGTTTAGAAGCCGGAGCGGCTGCAACAGGAGCTGCGGCAACAGGAGCGGCTGCAACAGGAGCTGCGGCAACAGGAGCTGCCTGGGCATGATTGCTTTCATTAGCCACAGAAGCAATCACAGTAGCGGCATCACCTTCTTCAATGGAGGCAACTAAACTTCCCACAGCAATTGTATCTCCTTCAGCAGCCTTTGTACGAAGTATGCCTGCTTTTTCGGCAGTAAGCTCAAAAGTTGCCTTGTCTGACTCCAGTTCGGCAATTGCCTCATCCATTTCAACATGATCACCGTCTTTTTTTATCCAGCGGGAAAGGATCACTTCACTAATAGATTCGCCAACAGGCGGAATTTTAATATCTAAAGCCATAAAAGCTGTATTCGTATAATTTAATTAAACTTTTTAAATCTATGAAGCCTGTTCTTCAAGCGAATTTTCACCGGCCTGTACCTTGCGGGGCACTGTATTAATAAGGAAAGCCTTGTTAATTATATACTGCTGCTGCATGGCATGCTGTTTGGCATAGCCTGTAGCCGTGCTTCCGCTTTCTTTTCTGGAAATTACACGCAGGTCATTGTTTCTGAACTTCCTTACCAGGTAAGGCCAGACGCCCATGTTGCGGGGTTCTTCCTGAACCCAGTAAATTTCTTTAGCAAGCTTGTATTTTTCAAGCACCTTTTCAATCTGGTTCACAGGTGTAGGGTAGAGCTGCTCAAGGCGTACAATAGCAACGTCTTTACGTGCGTCTTTCTGCTGTTTATCGAGCAGGTCATAGTAAATATGCCCTGAACAGAATAGGATACGTTTCACATCGCCTGCCACTTCAGTATACTCATCATCAATAAGCTCTTTAAATCCACCTTTTGTAAAGTCTTCAAGTTTGCTCACACATTGAGGCAGACGTAAAAGACTTTTTGGGGTGAACAGCACCAGCGGCTTTCTGAAATCGCGTTTCATCTGCCGGCGTAAGAGGTGAAACAGATTTGCCGGAGTCGTACAATTTGCAACCTGCAGATTGTATTCACCACATAGATCCATAAAACGTTCAATGCGGGCCGAAGAATGTTCAGGCCCTGCACCTTCATAGCCATGGGGCAGGTACATTACAAGCCCGTTGGAGCGTTTCCACTTAGTTTCACCGCTTGAAATATACTGGTCGATCACGATCTGGGCACCATTGGCAAAATCACCATACTGTGCTTCCCAGATGGTCAGCACCTGTGGATTTGCCATGGAATATCCATATTCAAAGCCCAGTACTCCATATTCAGAAAGCAGTGAGTTATAGATCTCAAACGATGGCTGCCCTTCTTTTACATGCTCAAGGGGCGTATACTCTTCTTCAGAATCTTCCAGTTTTATTACCGCATGGCGGTGTGAAAAAGTTCCCCTTTCTACATCCTGACCACTCAGCCGTACACCCTGACCTTCATGAATAAGGGTGGCATAGGCCAGCTGCTCCGCAGTTCCCCAGTCCAGAACCTTTGTTTCGGTGAACATCTTGTTGCGCTGATCAAAAAGGCGTTCGATCTTTTTCAGAAACTTCTTATCAGCGGGCAATTCTGTAATTTTCTTTCCAAGATTTATTAAAAGTTCTTCAGGCAGCCCTGTATCAGGTGAGCGGATAAAATCCGTTGCCCTGCTGAAACGGAATCCCTTCCAGGCACCCTGAAAAGTTGGGGTAAGAATGGGCTTTTCTTCCTGCTTGGCTTCTTCAAGCCGTTCCTGAAGCAGCTTGCGGAAATCCTGCTCCATACTTTTGGCCATCTGCTCGTCAATTGCTTTTTCGTCAAGGAGCTTTTTAAGATAGATCTCGCGTGGATTGGGATGGCTTTCTATTGCCTTGTAGAGGGTAGGCTGGGTGAACCGGGGTTCATCAGCTTCGTTATGACCGTAGCGGCGGTAACATAGAATATCAATGAACACATCATTATGAAAGGTCTGACGGTAATCCAGGGCCATCTGAATAGCAAATACAAGGGCTTCAGGATCATCTCCGTTCACATGGAATACAGGAGCAAGGGTTACCTTGGCAATATCTGTACAATAGGTACTTGTGCGTGCGTCTTTAAAATTGGTAGTAAAGCCTATCTGGTTATTGACCACAAGGTGAATGGTTCCTCCGGTCTTATAGCCATCGAGCTTGGACATCTGCAATACCTCATAAACAATTCCCTGGCCTGCGATAGAGGCATCGCCATGAATCAGGATCGTGGCGAGTTTGTTCAGATCCCCGCCATATTTGGCATCGATTTTTGCG
Source organism: Sphingobacteriales bacterium (assembly GCA_043780395.1). Lineage (GTDB taxonomy): Bacteria > Bacteroidota > Bacteroidia > Sphingobacteriales > Sphingobacteriaceae > JANLVJ01. The sequence goes on along the minus strand of JAYWCR010000127.1, from coordinate 10,856 downwards.
CGAGCAAGACCCTGCGCCACCCCATCCACAGTTTCAAGATGCGATGGATTCGGGGTCAGACTCAGGTGAACCTGATGGCCGGCAGCAGTCTGCACATCTTCAGAATAACCAAGGTGGTACTTCACATCACCGCCAAAAGGCTCCTTGATATCATAGCCCTTGCCTTCAAATTCCGTAAAAATATCTTTATAGGTCTTACCCAGAATATTTGCCAGTACATTGAGCCGCCCCCTATGGGCCATACCCAGTATAAATTCCTGAATACCAAGCTCAGCACCTTTATTTATGATCTCATCAAGCACGGGGATCAGACCCTCTGCACCTTCAAGCGAAAAACGCTTCTGGCCCAGAAATTTGATTCCCAGAAAACTTTCAAAGACAACCGCCTGATTTAATTTACTCAGGATTCTTTTCTTTTGTTCAAGGCTCAGAGATGGTTTATTACGCGTTTTTTCCATCCGTTCTTCAAACCATTTAATGGTGATCGGATTGCGGATATACATATATTCAGCACCAATAGAACCGCAATAGGTCTCTTCAAGAAGGTGAACTATATTCAGCAGGCTGGTAATTCCCAGACCTACTTCAACCCCCGAGCTGAATTCAGTATTCAGGTCTTCTTCTGTCAGACCAAAGCTGGAAAGCTCTTTTCCGGGAAAATATTTGCGCCGCTCACGCACTGGATTTGTTTTCGTAAACAGATGCCCCCGGTTCCTGTATCCGTCGATCATGTTCAGCACTTTTATTTCTTTAAGAAAATGTGCTTCAATGCCTGAAGAATCTATAACTGGCTGCTGATTGATCCCGGCTACCTGAACTGTTGCAGGTCCGGTGCTTTCTGAGCGGTCTGAACCACCGAAATCAAAACCCTCAAAGAATTTTCTCCACCCGAATTCTATCGATTCAGGGTCTTGCTTGTATGAATGATAAAGATCATCAAGGAAGGCAGGGTCTGCATTATTTAAATATGAAAAACGGTCCATGGTAAGGAGTAAAGGAAAATTGATCAAAATTACACTTTTGTACGAAAAAACCGGCTCAGAAGTAGAATTTGATTTAAGCAGAATTGAGTTTATACCGGTTATCCGATATGCTCCAGCCTTTGGGACTGAATATACTCTGAAAATTCCATTAAATCCTGCAGAATTATAAGGTTATTGCGCGGATAGATCATGGTACTTAATACCATCGGGCCGGAAAGAACCAGTGTCTGTCCCTGAAGATTATCAACAATCTTCTCTATCACATTGTTTACATCATTGTCTATGACCACAGAGGTCAGACAGGTCACGCAGAATTCAGGGTCAAAGGTTTTAGCAGCCAGCTGAAGATCTTCACAGGGAATACCCTGGCCCAGGTAGAGTACCTGGTGTCCGTGAGACCTTATTATATAATTTGCAAGCAACAGACCAAGCTCATGGCTTTCAGTTTCTGGCAGGAACAGCATGAACTTTCTTGATTCTGCAGTGCGCCTGGCCGGGAAATCATCAATAGCACAAATAATTTTCCTTTTGATCAGATCGCTGGCAAAATGCTCATGGGCAGGAGTAATAGCCCCGGTTTGCCACATCAGTCCGATCTTGCGCATAAATGGAAAAACTGTATCTGTCATGGCGGCTTTCACTCCATGGGTATTGATACAGAAGCTCAGGGTTTCCAGAAATTTTTGGTCATCGAAATTAAGAGTGGCATCTGTCAGGGCATATACATGGATGCATGGATTGCAGTTATCGGCTGAAAGAATAGAAATTGCTTCGACCATATCAGATTCAGACATTTTTGCGATTTCAGAGATCTTGAATCCATTGTCTGATAGATTGGAGATATTCAAAAAGAAACAAAGGTCTTTGTCGTCATAGTACCTGATATTGGTTTCCGTACGCTTGGAAACGAACAGGTCATACCGCTGCTCCCATATCCTGATGGTATGGGCCTTTATTCCGGTAATGGATTCTATATCGCTTATTGAAAACTTTCTCAATTTCTAAACCTGCTTTTGAAACTTATCAATTTCAACCATTGGAAACGGATAATTGTTTCCAATTTTTATTCCATAGAGCTTCTGTTCTTCCTCTGACATGATCCACGGCTGGTGAATGAACGAGGAGGGCAGGGTTTTGAGTTCTGGGATCCAATATTTTACGTATTCACCCTTGGAATCAAAATCTGCCGCCTGCTTGATAATATTCATTCTTGCATTGCTTTTAGGATCATTGCCTACCCCGGCAGTAAAAGCCCAGTTTCCCCAGTTTGTAGCCGGATTGTAATCTATAAGAAGCTCTTCGAACCAGGCTGCTCCCAGGGTCCAGCGCACTTTACAGTCATAAATTAAAAATGAGGCAACGACCTGCCTCCCACGGTTACTCATAAATCCAGAAGCGCTTAACTCACGCATATTGGCATCAATAAACGGGATTCCTGTAAGTCCGTTCTTCCATTTATGCAGAAACTCAGTTTCTGTGGCTTCTTCGCGCATGGGCATAACACCTTTTATCCCTGCCTCATAGAAGAGACTGCTCCCGTATTTCTTAAAAACAAACCTAAAATAATCTCTCCAGAGAATTTCATAGAAAAGACCCTGGGTTGAGGCGTTTGAAACCTTACCCCGTTCATATGCTTTAATTTCATGATATACCTTTCGGGGAGACAGACAGCCAAGGGAAAGCCATGGCGAAAGTTTGGAAGAATAATCAGCTCCAAGCAATCCATTGCGGGTATTCTTATAGTTTTTTATCAGTTCCTTTTCCCAGATATATTCATGCAGCCTGTCAAGACCAGCCCTCTCGCCTCCTTTGAATTTGAGTACTGCCCGGCTGTCGGCCAGAGGCTGTTCAAAGCCAAGTTCTTCAAGTGCAGGAATAGTTCCTGTATGGAGCTGTTCAGGAAATGGAATGAACTCGGGTGGCTCAAAGCATGGACGCACATGTGAATCACGCTCAATGCGTTTTTTAAAAACCTGAAAGGTATCAGGGATATCTTTCACCGGAAAAGGGAGATCTTCTTTATTGTAAAGTGTATTTCCCAGAAAAAAATCCATGGACACCTTATGTTTCCAGAGCTTTTCTTCGACAAGGTCGGAAATACGGATCTCTTCAGCCGTTACCTCTTTAAATGCATAGACCTGTGAAATATCATTCTCTACGGCAAATCTTACAAGTTCTTCTTCAGGGTTGCCTCTGAGCACGACAAGATCTGCGCCTTTTGAATTCAGTAAATCTTTGAGAGCCTGTACACTTTGGAGCAGAAAATCAGCCCTGAAGCTTCCGGTTCTTGAAGTTCCACCTTCAGAAACAGTATACGTGCGGGGGTCAAAGCAGTATATAGGAATTACACAGGGGGCCCTGTTCAAGGCTTCAACAAGAGGTTGATGGTCATGAATTCTCAGATCATTTCTGAACCATACGCCAATTCTTCTCCCTTCCTTCATTTCCTTCAACAAACTGGTTTAAGCTCCCGGCTAGCCAGGTACAGTATGAATATTACAAATAAACAAGAAATATCGATCAAAGTTTTTCTTTATTATCTGAAAATATCTTCTAAACAGTTTAACGGTGATTTTGTTGATAATTGATAATTTAGGAGTGAATGAAAATACTGATAACCGGAGCTGGCGGGCTGATAGGATCACGCTTAAGCATCATGTTGCTTGAAAAAGGATATGAAGTAGCGCATCTGAGCCGGACTCCAAAAACCGACAGGCGGTTCAGGTCATATGCATGGAATCCTGCAGCCGGAATCATCGACGAGGGCTGTATTGACCGCACCGATGCTATTATTCATCTGGCTGGCGCACCCATTGTAGCAGAGAAATGGACAGCTGAAAGAAAGGACCTTATCATAAAAAGTCGTACTCAAAGCATAGAATTGATCTATCAGTTACTTGCCAAACACAAGAACAATGTAAAAAGCTGTATTTCCGCCGGGGGAATTGGGTTTTACGGTGACCGTGCTGATGAACTTCTTACAGAAGAGAGCATTGCGGGTGCTGATTTTCTGTCGTCTTCATGTATTGAATGGGAACAGGCAGTAGAAAAAGGTACCAGCCTTGGCCTGCGGGTGGCCCAGCTCCGCACAGGAATGGTTTTCGCAAAAGACGGAGGTGCCCTTAAAGAGCTGGAAAAACCAGTTCGCCTGGGCCTTGGATCACCTATCGGAAATGGTAAACAATGGATCAGCTGGATACATATCGATGATCTTTGCCGTATTTATATAAAAGCTATTGAAAACCCTGACATAACTGGCATTATCAATGCAGTGGCTCCGTTTCCGGTTCAGAACGATGAATTTATGGCCCTGATGGCAAGAGCGCTTAGAAAACCGATGATCCTGCCTCATGTGCCTGAGTTTATACTCCAGTTGCTGCTGGGCGAGCGGCGTGAGGTACTCCTTGACAGTACGAGAGTGAGCAATCAGAAATTACTCAATACAGGTTTTGAATTTCAATTTAAGCTTCCTTTAAAAGCATTACAGAATATATATACAAATGACTGAAAATCAAGATATATCAGTTTTCTGGTTTCGGAGAGATCTGCGCCTGGATGATAATAAAGGACTTGTGAAGGCATTGGCATCAGGGCTTCCTGTACTTTGTCTGTTTATTTTCGACAGGGCCATACTTGACAAGCTGGCTGACAAAGATGATGCCCGCCTGAGCTTTATCTACCATGCAGTTGAACGGATAAAAAAAGGACTCAGAAAAAGAGGATCAGATATCAGTGTCATTTATGATACCCCTGCAAAAGCCTTCGAAAAAGTCTTTGAAGAATACAACGTAAAATCTGTATTCGCCAATGAAGACTATGAACCCTATGCCAGGCAACGTGACAGTCAGATAAAAGAGTTACTGGGCAAACATAAAATACCCCTTGACCTCTCGCCTGATCAATGCATCTTCGCTCCAGGCCTTATTCTGAAGCCCGGAGGCGACCCTTATACTATTTTTACACCTTATAAAAATAAATGGCTGGCCAGACTTGCCGAAATAACGGTTAAAACTAACCCCATGGATTCCGGGGAAGGAAACTTTTTAAAAACCGGCCAGCTGGAGCTCCCTTCACTTGAAAGTATGGGCTTCATCTTCAATGACCGGGAGTTTCCGGGTTCCGATTATAGAGGGATGCTTGAGCAATATGGAAAGACACGTGATTATCCGGCCCTTGATGCGACCTCAAGAATAGGCATTCATCTGCGCTTCGGAACGCTCAATGTACGCAAGCTCTTGCTTGATGCCCAAACCATGAGCCCTGAATTTACCAATGAGCTGGTCTGGAGAGAGTTTTATTTCCAGATCCTCTGGTTTTTTCCTCATGTGGCAGATCATTCGTTTAAACCAGCCTATGACCGTATTCAATGGTTGAATAATGAATCTGATTTTGGCCGCTGGTGCCGGGGTGAAACCGGCTTTGCTATGGTAGATGCGGGCATGCGGCAGTTGAATTCCACTGGTTTTATTCATAACCGGCTGAGAATGATTGCAGCCAGTTTTCTTTGCAAAGACCTGCTGATCGACTGGCGCTGGGGAGAAGCTTATTTTGCACGCAGGCTTCTGGATTTTGAGCTCTCCAGCAATAACGGAGGCTGGCAATGGGCTGCAGGTACGGGTTGCGATGCAGCTCCCTATTTCCGGATCTTTAACCCCCTTGAGCAGCAGAAAAAATTTGACCCTGATCTGTCTTTTATCCGTAAATGGGTGCCTGAATTTCAGGAGCTCCGCTACACCCCTATGGTTGACCATAAATTTGCACGAGACCGCTGCCTGAAAGTCTATAAAGAGGCATTAACGGGTGCTTCCGGTTAGTCTTGAGATATGTGTAAGTGTAATATCAAAAATGAGCACTGAATTAGGCATAACGGTCGTTGTTCGCTGCTCACCTGTGATCAGGTTATAGGTAACATCAGTGGGGTTATCCCTGAATCCCAGAGAAGATGGAACAAAAAGCAGGATCCTCTGTCCACGATGAAGGTATTTGATACCTTCTACCAGGCAGGGTAAGGTCTGGCTCAATGGGGTAACTGAATAACCGGGAGTGCCGACTGAATCTATAATAGTACCGGGTTTGCTGAGCCTTCTTAATGTATAGTTAAAGACGACTCCGGAATCAAGGGTAGGCTGGTGGTTACGGGAAGAATCACCCCTTGGATTTGGAACGATCATATAGCGAAGCTGGGTGCTGTCGCTCTTTTTCACATGATTTAGGTGTATGGTATCAAGGATGGAGTGACTGGCAAGAAAACCTTCAATCAGGGGTACATCAATGGCATCATGAGGAATGGGGTTATAGGCTGCCGTGATCTCATTTCCACCCTTTGAGCAGGAAGCCAAAAGGGCAGAAATGAAACAGACAGCTATAAACTGTTTATATAAAAAGAAATTCATAAGCTTTTTCATAGTATACATTCATCGGAAAGCCCATTCTCCCGTTATTGATCAGAATGGATATTTACCCTCATCAATCAATACTCTGGCAATGCGCTGACGTGCAAGCTTTGAATTATAAGGATCTACTTTGGTAAATCTCTTCAGGCCTGTCATCATCGCTTTATATTCATCACCCTCTGCAAAAGAGTTTATGGCTTCCTTGCCGGCAATATACACTTTATCGACAGCGCTATGCAGATACACCCTTGCCATGTCGAACTCCGTATTAACCTGCTCTTCACCAAGGCGAACTGACAGCTTTTCAGCCCTCAGAAGTGCAGACTCAGCAATATATACAGCTCCTGCCATATCGGCAATGTTCATGATCACTTCCTCTTCCTTTGAAAGGGTGGTCATAAATTTCTGAACAGCAGCTCCTGCAACCATGAGAGTCGCCTTTTTCAATTGGCGCAGATATCTTTTTTCAGTGGCAAAGACTGAATCGTCGGCCTCAGGCATCTCCGGAATAGAAAGCAGTTCTGCAGCAACGGCCCTTGCAGGAGTCATGAGATCAAGCTCTCCCTTTAATGCTCTTTTAAGCATCATGTCTACCGTTAACAGGCGGTTTATTTCATTGGTACCTTCAAAGATGCGGTTGATCCTTGAATCACGATAGGCGCGGTCCATAGGTGCCTCTGCAGAATAACCCATTCCTCCGTAGATCTGTACACCCTCATCCACTACATAATCAAGAACCTCAGAACCACATACTTTCAAAATAGAGCATTCTATGGCAAACTGCTCCACAGCCTTCAATTTGGCTTTTCCGGCATCCATTCCTGATGCCACAAAAGCTTCATAAGCATCATCAATGTTCTGTCCGGCGCGGTAGTTCGCAGATTCCACAGCCCAGGTACGGCCTGCCATCTCGGCAAGTTTATAGCGTATAGCCCCATATTTAGAAATAGGAAGCCCAAACTGGACCCGCTCATTTGCATAGTTTACAGCTTTTGAAATTACAGCCTTTGAAGCACCTATGACAGAGGCTGATAATTTTATACGGCCAATATTCAGAATATTCACAGCTATTTTAAAGCCATTCTGCCGTTCGGAAAGAAGATTTTCGACCGGAACCCGGCAGTCATTAAAGAAAACCTGCCTGGTAGATGACCCTTTTATGCCCATTTTATGCTCCTCAGCATTCATGGTGATACCTCCGAAATCTTTCTCTACAATAAAAGCAGAAAGATTCTTATCATCATCGATCTTGGCAAAAACAATGAACAGATCGGCAAACCCCCCATTGGTAATCCACATTTTCTGTCCGTTCAGCAGGTAATGGGTACCGTCAGCAGAAAGCACTGCTTTTGTTTTTGCTGCATTGGCATCTGAGCCTGAATTGGGCTCGGTCAGGCAATAGGAGGCTTTCCACTCACCTGAGGCCAGCCTGGGCAGATACCGCATCTTTTGCTCCTGGGTACCATAATAAAGAATGGGGAGCGTACCAATGCCTGTATGGGCTGACAGAGCCACAGCAAATGAATGGCCTGGACCTACTGCATCCGTAACGAGCATGGAAGTATTAAAACTTTTTCCAAAGCCTCCGAACTCTTCAGGTACCGAAACGCCCAGCAAGCCCAGTTCTCCGGCTTTATTCATCAGCGATACCATTAAATCCGGTTCATGCTGGTCTATGCGTTCAAGGTTTGGAAGCACTTCCTGCTTCAGAAAATTACTGCATGTAGCGGCAATCATCTTTTGTTCCTCATCAAATTCCTCGGGTATGAATATCTGAGCAGCTTCAGTTTCCCTGATCAGAAATTCACCCCCTTTAGCACCTTTATTTACCTGAGTTTCCATATTGAGTATGAACTATTCTTGTTTGAATTTAGTATTTACCAGCACCTATCGATAACAACTGGCTGGCAGATATAGTTTATAAAAGATTTTCAAAGATTCCTGCAGCTCCCTGGCCGGTACCCACACACATGGTCACCAGGCCGTACCTGCTTTTACGTTCCTGCATTTCATTGAAAAGCTGCACGCTCAGCTTTGCACCCGTACAGCCCAGTGGATGGCCAAGGGCAATACCGCCACCATTTACGTTGACAATTTCAGGGTTAAAATCAAGTTTCCTTGAAACTGCAAGGGCCTGTGAGGCAAAGGCCTCATTAAATTCGATCAGGTCAATATCCTTTAAGAGCAGGCCTGCCTGCTTCAGGGCTTTGGGCACTGCCTCTACCGGTCCGATTCCCATAATGCGCGGAGCCACTCCGGCCACACTATAACTGACAAGCCTTGCGATAGGTTTCAGGTTAAGTTCCTTTAGAAGCCTTTCGGAAACCACAAGCACAAAGGATGCTCCATCATTAGTCGGGGATGAATTTCCTGCAGTAATGACTCCGCCTGCTGCAAAAACAGGTTTTAGCTTTGCCAGTTTATCAAGGGCTGTATCGGCCCGGGGGCTTTCATCCGTATCAAATACAGACTCGCGCACCTGACGCTTCATATCCCCGTCGACATATTTTTCGCGGATGTTAACTGGTACTATCTGGCTTTTAAATTTTCCTGCAAGAATTGCCTTTACAGCCTTTTGATGGGAATGGAGCGCAAAGGCATCCTGATCTTCCCTTGTGACATTAAATTCATGGGCTACTTCTTCGGCGGTGAGGCCCATATTCCAGTACCAGTCGGGATTCTTTAAGGAAACTTCATAGTTTGGAATCACTTTCCAGCCTCCCATTGGAACAAGCGACATGCTCTCGGCTCCACCGGCAATAATACAATCAGCCATCCCTGCCCTGATCTTTGCAGTTGCAATGCCAATTGTTTCCAGGCCTGATGAGCAGTATCTGTTCACGGTCATTCCCGGAACTTTATCTGTATCCAGGCTCAGCAGCGAGATCAGCCGTGCAAAATTCAGCCCCTGCTCTGCTTCCGGACTGGCATTGCCGACAATGACATCATCGATCCGGTCTTTATCAATTTCCGGAAAATCATTCATCAGGTGCTTTATGACGAGGGCAGCAAGATCATCAGGTCTAAAAAAACGCAAGGCACCTTTCTGTGCCCTGCCTACGGCTGTCCGGTACCCACCTATTATATATGCTTCCATAAATCTGTTCTAACTTAGTTCCTTAATGCTTTACCTGAAGTAATAATGCTCTGAATGCGTTCAAGACTTTTCTTTTCGCCGCAAAGCGATAAAAAGACCTCACGTTCAAGATCGAGCAGGTATTGCTCACTGACCAGCGTGGGATGAGAAAGATCGCCTCCGCAAAGCACCCAGCCAAGTTTTTCAGAGATCTTTTTATCGTGCTCAGAAATATAGTTTCCCGAGCGCATAGAATTGGCTCCGATATTGACCATACCCAGACCCTGACGGCCAAGCACCCTGATATCACGCCGCTGAACAGGCTGTGTATAGCCTTGTTCTGCCAGTTCCATTGCTTTCTGTTTAGCATCTGCGATAAGCCTGTCCTGGTTCATGGTGATGCTGAACCGCCCTTTTTTCAGGTAACCAAGATCAGCAGCCTCTATACCTGAAGTGCTCACTTTTGCCATGCCAATGGTCAGAAACCGTTCACGCAAAATCACCTGGTCAATCTCACCTTCCATATATTCATCAGAGGCTCTGAGGGCAAATTCCTTTGTACCCCCACCGCCAGGGATCAGCCCTACGCCGAACTCTACCAGCCCCATATAGGTTTCAGCATTCAGCTGCACATGGTCGGCATGCAGGCAAAGCTCACAGCCTCCGCCCAGGGTCAGGTGATGGGCGGCCACTACCACAGGGATAGATGAATAGCGCACCCGCATGGTCGTATTCTGAAAAGCACGGATGGCCATATCTATTTCATCCCATTCCTGTTCCACGGCTGCCATAAAGATCTCACCGATATTGGCTCCGGCAGAAAAATTAGCCCCCTGGTTCCCGATCACCAGGCCTCTGAAATTCTTTTCTGCAAGGTCAATGGCCTTATTGATCCCCTGGATAACCTCCGCACCCAGGGTATTCATTTTTGTATGGAACTCACAGTTCAGGATCCCGTCACCAAGGTCTTTTACGCTCAGGCCCGCATTTTTCCAGACCGTTTTTTCTGTACTTAATGAATCCAGAATGATAAAATCACCATAGCCGGGAATTTCCTTATATGTATGCGTAGCGGGGTCATAACAGTTGTTACGTCCGTTCTCCACTCTGTATAAACTGGTATGACCATCCTTGAGAAAGGTGTAGACCCAGGCGGCGGGTGTCAGGCCTGCTTTTTCCATAGAGCTCACTACCTGCCCTATTCCCAGCGTATCCCAGAGTTCGAAGGGTCCAAGTTCCCAGCCGAAACCTGCTCTCATGGCCTGGTCAATCCTGAAGATATCGTCTGAAATTTCAGGGATCCTGTTAGAACAGTACTGAAAAAGGGGGTACAGGGAAGCCCTGAAAAACTCCGCTGCCTTGTCTGTTCCCTTTTCGAAGGCCCTCATTCTCTCTTTCAGGCCG
>JAYWCR010000126.1:0-2875 GCA_043780395.1 Sphingobacteriales bacterium | reverse complement strand
AGGTTTTTTATTCTTTTGAAGACCCATGGCCAGCGGCTCTTTTAGAACAGCATCTTCATTTTCTGCCTGTTGCCATGCAGCTTAAGATCAGTTCTTATAGAGATAAAGAAGAACAACAGCACAGGATTACTTCCAAGCTAATGTTAAACAGACTGATCTGGGAATGTCTTCCTTTAACTATGTATAATTTATCTGATGTAAAATACACAGGTTACAATAAGGCATATCTGAATGATGCATTTCATTTTTCAATTTCCTACACGAATAATCTGGTAGTATGTGCCGCCTCTGTGATGGGCAGCATAGGAATAGATGTGGAAAAGGTAGTTCCCGTAAAGGCAGAGATATTAAAAGATTCTTTCACCCTGAACGAGTGGAAGGCTCTCTCCATGGAAAAGTCTGACCCATCTCTGTTCTATACTTTCTGGACAAGGAAAGAGGCTGCCTTAAAGGCCATCGGGAAAGGTATTTTTGAAAATTTTAATAAAATCGAGATCCTGGAAAAGATGGTGATCTATGAAGACAAGCCTTATTATATTCAGGACCTGGAAATAAATGAGCAGGTCAGAGCTGCCCTTGTCAGTGAGAAAGAGGAGGAATTTACACTTGAAAGATTTTCAACTACCTGATGCGGGCGGCCAGGACGCGCACGATCGATTCTGCAGCCCGTTCAAGGTTCTCAGGACCTGTTCTCAGGGCCTGCTCCATAGGCATGGCTGCGGGAATTATAGAGATGGCAGCCGTCAGGCCTGCCTGATAAAGCAGCTGTATCTCTTCCACCCGTCCGGCAAAGGCAATGACGGGGGTTGAGTAAAGCCTGGCAAGTTTCAGGATGCCGGAAATGGTCTTGCCCTGCAGTGTCTGGCCATCTATACTTCCCTCACCCGTAAAGATATAATCTGCTTTTTCTATGCTCTCTTCAAGGCCGGTACAGGCAATGACCAGGTCAATACCCTTGCGAAGATCTGCCTTTAAAAAGCCCAGCAAGGCAGCACCTGTTCCTCCGGCTGCCCCTACCCCTGGCACGTCAGAGATATCTTTACCCAGACATTCATGCAGTATGGACGCATAATGTTGCAGGTTGCGGTCGAGCTGGGCAGCACTTTCAGGCGAACCACCTTTCTGCCCCCCATAGACGAGGGAGGCTCCCTGCGCTCCCCAAAGAGGGTTCTCCACATCACATGCTACTTCAATCTGGATGTCTTTATACAGGTCAGGCAGGCCCGAAAGGTCAATGTACACGAGCCTGTTGAGTTCACCCCCGCCGAAACCCAGCTCTTTTCCCTGCATATCCAGGAAGCTAACACCCAGGGCCTGCATCATGCCCATGCCGCCATCATTGGTAGCAGATCCCCCAATGCCAATGATAAGACGGCTGATACCACGGCCGGCCAGTTCTTTTATAAGTTCACCTGTACCATACGTAGTGGTAAGCAGTGGATCTCTTTGTTGCGGAGGTACCAGGGCCAATCCGCTGGCGGAGGCCAGTTCCAGAATTCCTGTGGATCCATCGGCTGAAAGGGCATATGCGGCCTGTACTGAATTTCCCAGCGGACCGGTCACCCACTTTTTAAAGGTTGCTGCACCAAGCGCATCTTTGAGGATTTCCATTGTACCCTCACCCCCATCGGCCATAGGTGACTTTATACAGGATGCATCAGGCATGGCTCGTAGAATGCCGGCTTCTATCGCCTCACAAGCTATGGCGGCTGTCATGCACTCCTTATATGAATCGGGGGCAATTAAAAAGATCATGGTTTCAGGTAGTAAAAAAATACATAAGAAGCGTAGCACCCAGGGTAAGGGCGAGCCCGATACAGCTTTCATAAGGGATCAGCCGCAGGCGCTCTTTAATGTTCATGGATACACTTCCTGCAGAGGCATGAAAGAAGCTCCCGTGCGGAAGATGATCAAGAACTGTTGCCCCTGCATTGATCATGGCCGCCGCCGCCAGGGGAGCTATCCCCATTGCAAGAATGATGGGTCCGAAAACCGATGAGGCAACGGCAGCTCCGGAAGTGGTAGATGCCGTTGCCGCCCCCATGAATAAGCCTGCCAGCGGAGGCAGGAGAAATTTCGACAGCCCTGAAGAACGGATGCTGCTGATCATAAGCTCGCGCAAAGTAGAATTGGAGATGATGCCGGCTATACAACCTGTACACAGCAGAATGACCGCTACATTCAAAGTTTGTTTCAGGCCTGTGTTCAGGCAGGCATTTAACTGTCTGCTCCTGCCCATGCATATCAAGGCCACAAGGCCCCCTGCGGGCAAGGCAAGAAGTGGATCGATGGAGATACCAGCAAGGGGCTTCAATGCCAGCAGCAAAATTGCCGTCAGCGGGCCTGACAGGGACGCAATAAAGGAAGGAAGTTCAGCAGGTCTGGGTACTGTCAGTTCCTCCGGAACCTTGTTCCCCCTTTTAAGGAGAAAACCTGCAAGCAGGCCGGTAAGGAGCATGCCCAGTATTGAAGGAAGAAGTCCGGCAAGCATCACCGTGGTTAACTCAACCTTAAAATAGCCGGCTACTGCCAGCGTATTGGGGTTCGGGGAAATAATATTCCCTGATTTCCCTCCCCCGATCATAGCCAGAAGCAATGCCTGCCGGGATATACCGGTTCTGAGTCCAAGGCTCAGCGCAATGGGCGCTACTGTAATGACTGCCACATAGATAAAAACACCAGAAGCCGTCAGCACATAGGTCGACAGGGCAAGTGCCCAGAGAATTCTCTTTTCACCCATGGCTTTGATGATAGTTTCAGCAATTGTTACTGAAGCTCCCGTTTCCATAAGTACGCCAGCAAGCATCCCTGCGGCCAGTACCCGCAGCACAGCAGGGAGCATCTCTCTGGAGCCGTTAAACATAAAATCAATGGT
>JAYWCR010000125.1:0-12790 GCA_043780395.1 Sphingobacteriales bacterium | reverse complement strand
CATTATTCCAAGGGCGCCGACTGGGGCTCTTATGTCCAGCAAGACGGGCTGCTTATTACCGGTCAGAATCCAGGATCATCAGCTGCAGCAGCTGAACTGCTACTGGAAACACTGGAAGTAAAAAAATAAGCATCCTAAAGCCGGAGCTTCTCTGCTCCGGCTTCTTTATTCAGACCTCAAACTTTTCACCGGGTTTGCCAGGGCTGCCCTTACGGCATGGAAACTTACGGTCAGCAAGGCAATCACCAGGGCCATAAAGCCAGCCAGTACAAAGATCCATCCGCTGATCGAAACATGATAGGCAAAATCATGGAGCCAGCTGTTCATCGTCAGCCATGCAAGAGGGCTGGCAAGCACGACACCAATGAGTACCAGCTTGATAAAATCTGTTGCCAGAAGATTCACTATACCCCCAACGCTTGCTCCCAGTACCTTACGGATACCAATCTCCTTGGTCTTTATCTGGGCAGTAAAGGCAGCAAGGCCAAATAAACCCAGGCAGGAGATCAGAATGGCTATGCATGCAAACAAACTGAACAGAGCGCCGGTGCGGGTATCCGATTTATAAAGCTCGTCGAACCGCTCATCCAGAAACTCATATTCAAAGGGAAAACCGTTGCTGTATTTTTTGTATAAAAGCCCTGAGGCCTGAATGGCCGCCGGGGCATCCACGGCTGTGGTTCGTACATAAACGGTACGAGCACCGGTAGGATTATAGTAAAAAATAGCCGGCCTGATCTTCTCTTTCATCGAATCAAAGTGGAAGTCTTTCAACACAGCTATAATGGTCCCGTTAGATCCATGAAACTTATAACGCTTGCCAATAGGGTTCTTGATGCCCATGAGGTTGATGGCCGTTTCATTTAATATAAAATGCGTGGAATCAGCGGCTGTGCCTGTAAAGTTGCGGCTTCCGGGCCACATGGCCAGCTTAAAGGCAGGGATAAAACTTTTGTCAATACCCTCCTGGACAATGATGAAGCTTGATTTCAAATCCTTCCCGTCCCAGTCGGCATCACCAGAAGAACTGCTCATCCTGACAATATTCTCATCGCTTGCACTCACCGATCTGATAGAAGGATATGCCAGAAGTACTGTTCTGATCACCTGATAATGACGGATCATGGAATCTTGCAGACCAAAAGCAAAGACATGTTCCTTGTCATAGCCCAGTTCTTTCTGATGGATATAATTCAGCTGGTTACCGATGACCAGCGTGCTTATGATCAGGGCTATGGAAAACATAAACTGCACGGTGACAAGCACCTTCCTGATGCCTGCATTCCCTGCTCCTGACTGAAACCGACCCCTGAGCGCATCCAGGGGCTTAAAAGAGGAAAGCAGGATGGCCGGATAGATGCTTACTGCAAGCAGTGTTACCAGCAGGGTGAGCCCTATGGTCATCCAGATATGAAGATCTGTAAAATTAAAGGACAGGCTCTTTCCCGAAAGGCTGTTATAGGCGGGCATTCCGATCAGAATAATGATCAGGGCAAGCAGGGTTGCCATACTGAAAAGCAGCAGCGTTTCTATAATGAACTGAATAAAAAGCTGCGCTTTTGAGGCACCGATGATCTTGCGGACACTCACTTCCTTATTGCGGATCATAGACCTTGCCGTAGAGAGGTTCACATAATTAATACTTGCAATCAGCAGAATAAGCAGCGCAATGGCAATAAAGATCTGAACACTCCGGAGCCGGGGAGATGTTCCATCGTTATTGTACAGATGCACATGGCTGAGTGGTTGGAGCAGATAGGTATTCTTACTACCTGGTTGATTTTTGGAGTGGATAATGGAAATCTTAGCTTCCACAGAGGCTGGGTTTGCACCTTTATGCAGCATTAAAAAGGTCTCGCAGTCATAATTGCCCCAGTCTTCCTCCATCGTTTTCCAGGTCCCATTTCCCCTGAAATCCTGGGCATGGAGGGCCATGGGAAATAGCATGGTGAACTGGATACTTGAGTTGGCCGGGAAGTCCCTGATAAGGCCACTCACCTGAAAATTCAGTTTTCCATTCACAACCATCGTTTTACCGATAGGATTCTCCGATCCAAAGTACTTTCTGGCAGTAGATTCTGTAAGAAGAATAGAATGATTACTGGGAAAGGGCTGATTTATATTCCCTTTTATCAGGGGGAAATCAAAGACCTGAAAGAATGATGGATCTGTAAATGCTGTTCTGTTCTCTGAAAACTCACGGCCCTTATACCGGAACAGGGTATAGACATAATTGCCCCGGATGCGTACTGCATTCCTTACTTCCGAGATTTCACGTTTTGACCAGGTGGCAACAGGCACCTGCACCCCATCCCAGACCTGCTTTTCAGCCTCTGTACCCATATTGGTATGTACCATATAGATCTGGCCGGTATTTTTATGAAAGCGGTCGAAGCTCAGTTCATCCTGCACCCAGAGTAAAATAAGCAGCCCTACAGCAAGGCCTACCGTCAGGCCTATGATATTTATCAGGGTGTAGAATTTATTTTTCAGCAGATTGCGCCAGGCTGATTTAAAATAGTTTCTGATCATGAGCAGAGAAATTCAGAATGGTTTGGCCTTCAGGAATACATAAGCAATACCAGTAAATTAACCTGTTCATTTTCAAGTTTTTAGAAAACCTGACTTACAGGAGTTGTTCCATTACCGCACACCTGCTGTGCGGATACGATCTGCCGGTAGCCGGTCTCGTAAATTACTTTACTGCAATAACCATTTGCTGCCTGATATCTGCGGATGAACTGCCAATGCGGAGCTGAACAGGCTCGTTTTCAACGATGAACTGTTTTCTGGCTATGTTCCAATAGGCCAGTGCAGAAGCTGTTAATTTCAGGTCAACCCTTTTTGTTTCACCCGCCCTGAGTGTTATCCGTTTAAAACCTTTAAGTTCTTCCTCCGGCCGCAGGACTTTTGACCCCAGGTGCTTTACATAAAGCTGCACCACCTCATCTCCGGCAAGACTTCCGGCATTCTTTATATCAACGCTTATAGTCATCTCCCCGTTCCGGCTGAGGCCCGGCGAACTGGTCTTCATATGACTGTATTCAAACCTTGTATAACTCAGTCCAAAGCCAAAGGGATATAAAGGTTTACCCTTAAAATACATATAGGTACGTCCATGCCTGATATTATAATCGTTCATGGGGGGAAGCTGGTTCAGGGAATCAGGCCAGGTCTGTACCAGTTTGCCGCCGGGGTTATAATCACCGAAAAGCACATCGGCAAGCGCATTCCCCAGTTCCTGGCTGCAATGGGTAATATGGAGAATTACAGGAATATGGGCCTGCTCCCAGTGCATGGCATAGGGGAAATTACTGACCAGCACTAAAATGATCCGCGGATTTATTTTGTAAAGATTTCTGACAAGCATTTCCTGTGCTGAATCCAGGCCTATACGCCCCCTGTCAACGGCCTCCCTGCCCTCGGTAGGTCCGTCGACCTTTTTCCATCCCAAATTCCCAGTCGGGTTATTACCAAGGCATACAATCACCGTTCCGGCACTTTTAGCCATGCTCAGCGCGAGTTCAGCATTTGTTGTATGGGAGACAGCTATATCAGGGCCCAGTTTATTCCGGATTCCCTGGACAGGACTTATGCTATAGGAAGGTGATCCACTATACCAGTCTTGAAGTACCTCTTCCGAGCGGGGCCCGACCACTGCCACTGACCTGATCGTATGTTTGTCAAGGGGAAGCAGTCTATTTTCATTTTTTAGCAGCACGAAAGATTTTTGTGTAATAAGCCTGGTAAATTCACGGTTTTTGCTGGAGAGCCAGGGTTCAGGTCCCGATCCGATGGAGGCATAGGGCACAAGTTCAGGTGGATCGAGCTGTCCTAATCTGATCATCACCCGAAAAACTCCCCGCAGCACCTGACTGATTTCTGCCTCAGTAACGAGCTTTCTTTCCAGGGCTTCATGTATACCTGGTTTATATGTATCCAGGAACTGATTTATGCCCGCTTTGATACATGCTGCAGCGGCTTCTGCATAGCCGGGAAAGAAATGATGGGCTGTGACCAGCATTTTGTAGGCCCCGCCGTCGGTGCAGATGATGCCGTTTTCACCCCATTCCCTGACAGTGATATTTTTTAGCATTGGGTTTACTGCCTGTGGTATTCCATTAACCTTATTATACGAGGCCATATAAGCCCGGGAGCCGCCTTGCTCAATACCCATGCGGAAAGGAACTGAATAGTATTCTCGGAACAGCCTTTCATCAAAATCAGAAGAACTGCTGTCACGGCTATTTTCGTTACTGTTCGCCAGAAAATGTTTCATCAATGCTGCTGTCGTCCAGTAGCGGGGATTTTTACCCTGCAGGCCTTGAATATATGCAACGGCTAGCGTACCATTAAAAAATGCATCCTCCCCATAGCATTCCTCGGTGCGCCCCCACCGGGGGTCACGCCCAAGATCTGCATTGGGCGCCCGCACCACAAGACCCCCTTTATGATAGCTGGGATTTTGAAATAGATACCGGGTTTCGAAGGCTTCTATTTCTGCTGCCTGAAATAATAATGCAGGATCCCAGGTTTCAGCCATGCCTATAGCCTGGGGAAAGATGGTACTGGGTACCGGTGTTTTCCGACCCCAGTTTCCCGGAAGACCCATAGCCAGTCCATGCAGCCCCTCTACATGCCCGGCTCCCCTGACTCCAAGCCGCTCTACTGTTGGATCCGTACCCAGACAGTTGATCTTTTCATCCAGGGTCATCAGGGAAAGCAGATTTGTAATTCTTTCTTCTACCTGAAGATCAGGATTCTGAAATGGAAACCTGATCTGAGCAGTTGTACTGCAGGAGATGAGCAGAAAGAATGTTACTATATTCAGCATTCGTTTAAAAGCGGCCATAAATTGGATGTCTTTTATTGAAATTATGATTATTTATTTAACATCTATGGGAAACCGGGCATGATTCTTCCTCCTTGATCACGTTATATGAGAATTAGATTAACCCGATGAATACTTTCAGAGCATTAAAAAGCCGGAATTACAGGTTGTATATGGGCGGCCAGTCAATTTCCCTGATTGGCACCTGGATGCAGCGCACTGCTGTGAGCTGGATCATTTTCACCCATACCCATTCCACCTTTATGCTCGGCCTTACCCTTTTTGCCGGCCAGTTCCCAACCTTTGTACTTTCATTATTTGGAGGCGTGATCTCCGACAGGTACAATCGCTATAAGGTATTGCTTACCACGCAGATAGCTTCCCTAATCCAGGCAAGCATCCTCACTGTTCTCATTCTTTTCAATCATTACCGAATCTGGGAAATACTTACCCTGAGTGTAATTTTAGGCATTATCAATGCCTTTGATGTGCCTGCCCGCCAGTCACTGGTCTATGAAATGGTAGATAATAAAGCAGATCTGCCCAATGCCCTTGCCCTGAACTCCTCTATGGTAAACTTTTCCCGGATTATCGGCCCGGCAACGGCCGGCTTTGTGCTGGAGAAATTCGGAGATGGACTTTGTTTTGGCATCAATGCACTTAGCTTTCTGGCGGTAATTATTTCCCTGCTGAATATGCGGCTTGCAGTGTTCGTACCCCAGGAACGAAAAACAAATATGGCTACGGAGCTGAAAGAAGGTTTTGTATACCTGAAGAATACACCTTCGCTGTCATTCATTATTCTGATGCTGGCCGGTGTAAGCCTGCTTGTTCTGCCATTTAATGCCCTTATCCCTGTATATGCCAAAGTGATCTTTAAAGGTACAGCCTCTACTTTTGGACTTATCGATGCACTGGTTGGGGCAGGCGCATTTTCAGCAGCTATTTTTCTGGCCTCGCTCAAAACAGGGAAAAACCTGCGGATCATTCTTGCCATCAATACACTTGTTTTTGGTACAGGCCTGATACTGTTCTCCTATGAACATTATTTTCCGCTGGCTCTTGCCTTTGCTGCCATCACAGGCTTTGGCATGATGTCGCAGATCACCATCAGCAATACCTTGATCCAGACAAGCGTAGCCCCCGAGATGCGCGGAAGGGTGATCAGCTTTTATGCCATGGCCTTTTTCGGAATGCTGCCCATTGGAAGCCTGCTGGTGGGCTGGGTATCCCAGTTTGCCGGTGTGCCACTGACGATTCTGGTTGAAGGCATTATTGCCATCTTTATTGGACTGCTTCATTTCAGGCAGATCTACCGCCTTCGGTCAGCCGGCTCAACCCATCTGCAAACCCAACCTTCGCCAGTTACAGAAGATGCCCTGTAAGATCAGATAAGCTTGTTGCCATCCGGTACTATGGACGCCGGCCGGGCAAGAATGATCTCTCCTTCAGCATCTGCAAAACCTGTCACAAGAAATTCTGAAAAGAACTTTCCGATCTGCTTGACAGGAAAATTGATGACTCCTACGATCTGGGTACCGATCAGTTCATCTGGAAGGTAATTCTTGGTGATCTGGGCACTGGACCATTTTATTCCGAATCCACCAAAATCAACCTGTACTTTATATGCTGGTTTTCTGGCCTCCGGAAATGCCAGAACCTGAAGAACAGTTCCTGCTCTTGTCTCAATCTTTTCAAAGTCATGCCAGCTGATGGTTTCCATAGAATTCCTGAATTAGAAGTGTAACTTAAGAATTCTGAACCCAAGAACATGCGCTCTTCAACAATCTGTAAATCATTTATCACTGCAATTTTCCCATACCTGCTAAGCCTTGCAGGTTCAGCCCAGCAAAAAGAAATTCATTTTCTGTCAGGTACGGACAAGGATCATACCCTCCCCTGGAATTTTAAATGTACCCGGGGGGTGCAGAGCGGCGTCTGGAAAACCATTCCTGTACCCTCAAACTGGGAACTCCAGGGTTTTGGTACGTATACATATGGCCAGACAAAAGGGCCAGAAGATGAGCAGGGGCTTTATTCGGTAAAATTCAAGACTCCGGCTCCTGCACAGGGAAAAAAGATTTTTATAGTTTTTGAGGGCGTGATGACCGATGCCCTGGTGCGGATCAATGGTGTACAGGCAGGCCCCGTGCATCAGGGAGGATTTTACCAGTTCAAATTTGATATTGGCCGGTTGCTCAAAAGTTCCGGGGAGAACCTGCTGGAGGTTACCGTGAGTAAGACCTCTGCAAATGCCTCGGTCAACAGGGCTGAGCGCAGGGGTGATTTCTGGGAATTCGGGGGCATATTCCGGCCTGTTTATCTGGAGGTCATGCCTCCGGTTTTTATCGACCGCCTTGCCATTGATGCCCGGGCTGATGGAAGTTTTCATATAAATGTCTTTCCGGTCGGTTCAGATGCCGGAACAGTCGTGGAAGCGCAGGTACAGACACTGGCTGGTGAAAATCTAGGACTGCCCATACGTTCTACCCCCGGTAATGATTCAGTCATTGACCTGAAGGCAAGCTTTAAAGAGCCCCGGTTATGGAGCAGTGAATTCCCGAACAGGTATAAGGTGCTGGTTACCCTGCATGGAAGTAAAGAGTTACTTTATAAAACAACTGAATACTTTGGGTTTCGCACAGCAGCGCTGAAGCTTCATGATGGCTTTTATATAAATGGGAAAAAGATTTTGCTTAAGGGTTGCAACCGCCATAGCTTCTGGCCAGAAACTGGCCGTACCCTCAGCCATGAGGTGCATGTGCTGGATGTAAACCTGATGAAAGAAATGAATATGAATGCCGTACGGATGTCGCATTATCCGCCTGATGCTGATTTCCTCAGCGTATGCGATTCACTGGGTCTGTATGTGCTGGATGAACTTACCGGCTGGCAGGCAGCCTATGACGACAGCACCGGACATAAACTGGTAAAAGAGCTGGTAGTACGTGATGTAAACCACCCTTCTGTTATTATGTGGGACAATGGAAATGAAGGTGGTTTTAATTTAAACCTTGATCATGATTATAAGAAATACGACCCGCAACATAGACTGGTCATTCATCCATGGGCCAGGTTCAATGGAAGCAATACCAAACATTATCCTGATTATGCTTATGTCGCAAACTCCGTTGCCAGAGATTCAGATGTATTTTTTCCTACTGAATTCATGCATGGCCTGTATGATGGGGGTGCAGGTGCAGGGCTCGATGATTTCTGGAACCAGATCCTAAAGCATCCGCATGGTGCAGGGGGCTTTATCTGGGCCTTTCTGGATGAGGCTGTGGTGCGTACAGATAAAAATGGGATCTATGATACAGACGGCAACCATGCCCCCGACGGCATAGTAGGTCCGCACCGCGAAAAAGAGGCTAGCTTTTATACCATAAAAGAGATCTGGTCTCCGGTATTTATAAGCCCTCCTGAATTCAGCCCCGCCTTTACTGGCAGACTGGATATCCAAAACAGATTTGATTTTACGAATCTCAAAGCCTGCCGGTTCAACTGGAAACTGGTAAGGTTCAGGTCGGCTGCAGAAAGTTCTCTAGAGCCTGTAGTGCTTGCTGCAGGGCGAGCTCCGTCGCCAGATCTCGATCCAGGTGCCGCTGGAAGTTTACAACTGGCCTTACCCGCTCTCTGGCATAAGGCCAATGTCATTTATCTGACAGCCCTTGACCCTTCAGGCAAGGAAATATTTACCTGGAGCTGGCCTGTACAGCTTCCAGACTATAAGAAGCTCTTCAAGGATCCCCTGAAAAACAGGGGTGTAACGAGCACGACCCGGGGTGATACACTGATCATCAGGTCAGGCAAGGTTCGTTATTATTTCAGACTGAGCACTGGTTTTCTGATGAAGGCCGGTTTGCCAGGAAAGGAAGTTTCCTTATCAGGTGGCCCTGCTATTGCTGACTCCGGATTTCATCTGGTTGGTTATAGCAATGCCAGTACCCATGACAGGGCGTCTGTAATTTTCAGATACGAGGGTAAAGGAACCTTCCGTGCCAGTTGGAGCTTTATAGCCGGGCAGCCGGCCATGCTGCAGTATACCAGTTCCCAGCCCCGGGATTCTGTGAATATCAGGGGCATCTGCTTTAACTATCCACAGGAGAAGATCACCGGAATGAAATGGCTGGGCCGGGGCCCTTACCGGGTATGGAAGAACAGGCTTAAAGGCCAGCAATTCGGGGCCTGGCATAAAAATTATAACAATGCCATTACTGGTGAACAATGGAACTATCCTGAATTTAAAGGATACCATGCCCAGATCAGCTGGGTAAGCATTGAAAACAAAGAAGCGGACTTCATAGTTTATTCAGGTAACCCAAATCTTTATTTCCAGATGTTGAAGCCTGACCGTGAAAAAGACGCCCCGTCAAATAATAATGTAGATCCTGAATTTACTCAGGGGCAGCTGGGCTTTTTAACAGAGATCTCTCCCATTGGTACAAAATTTCAGAAAGCCAGCCTGCTTGGTCCGCAGAGCCAGCAGAATGCAATTTCCGCCAACCCATGGAAATGCACTTTATGGTTCGACTTTAACATGAAATGATTCGTACTCACATGTCAATAAGTGTAATAAAATACCTACAATTATACCTGATAGATCTTTGAATGAAAAAACATTACCTACAATTTAGTTCTCTTGGAGCAGCCCTGCTTCTGAGTATTTTAAGCTCCACCCTCCATGCCCAGGCTCAAAGTGCAGCTCCTCAATTAGGAAAAAGCCCACTTGCTATAGTGATTGCAGCAATGACTGTGGAAGAAAAAGCAAAACTCGTAGTCGGTATGGGCTTTAAGATGCCCGGTATGCCAGCGCCAAAACCAGGTGAAAAAAAATCTATAGATATTGGAGGCTTTCTTTTACCTCCCTCTGACCCTGAAGCATATAGTGTAGCTGAAAAGGTTCCGGGGGCTGCCGGTCGCACCCATGCCATTGAGCGACTTGGGATTCCCTCCATGACCGTTTCTGATGGACCTGCCGGGCTGCGTATTGAGTCTACAAGGCCGAATGATAAAAGAACTTACTTTGCTACAGCTTTTCCGGTAGCCACCCTGCTGGCATCGACCTGGGATACTTCCCTGGTCAACCAGGTAGGCCTTGCATTCGGAAATGAGGTCCATGAATATGGGGTAGACATTCTACTGGCTCCGGCCCTGAACATTCACCGCAATCCATTAGGCGGCCGTAATTTTGAATATTATTCTGAAGACCCCCTGCTTGCCGGAAGTATGACTGCTGCCATTGTCAATGGGATCGAGGCAAATGGGGTTGGAACCTCCATCAAGCATTTTGTAGCCAACAACCAGGAGTCAAGCCGCAATACGGTAAATACCATTGTCAGTGAACGCGCCATGCATGAGCTTTACCTGAAAGGCTTTGAGATTGCGGTGAAAAGATCCCAGCCATGGACAGTGATGTCATCGTATAATAAACTCAATGGAGTCTATACATCTCAGAGGAGAGATCTGCTGACCAACATTCTCAAAAATGAATGGGCCTTTAAAGGTTTTGTAATGACCGACTGGTTTGGAGGAATAGACCCGGTAGCCCAGATGAATGCAGGCAATGACCTGATCATGCCTGGCAGCCCCAGTCAGTCTGAGGCGATTGTTGCTGCAGTAAAAGACAGGCGTATTTCCATGGTGCAGCTGGATAATAATGTTCAGCGTATTCTTACTGTTGTGCTGCGTTCACCCTCATTCTTAAAGTATAAATACAGTGACCAGCCCGATCTGA
This sequence comes from Sphingobacteriales bacterium, assembly GCA_043780395.1. Lineage (GTDB taxonomy): Bacteria > Bacteroidota > Bacteroidia > Sphingobacteriales > Sphingobacteriaceae > JANLVJ01. The sequence goes on along the minus strand of JAYWCR010000125.1, from coordinate 2,222 downwards.
GATCACATGCTCAGGTTTCCAGGGTTGCAGCAGCTGAAGGAATGATTTTGCTTAAGAACCAGGACCGTGCACTTCCGCTGGCGACAGGTAAAAGGATCGCTTTGTTTGGAAATACCTCGTACCATATTATTGCCGGAGGTTCAGGCAGTGGGGATGTAAATAAAGCTTACACTATATCGCTTATAGAAGGATTAAAAAATGCAGGATATGTGACAGATGATGCCCTGACCTCTGCCTATGCTTCCTATTATACAGAAGCCAAACTTCATCAGCCCAAGGCACCCAGTTTCTTTACCCTGCCCCCGCCGATCCCGGAATTCGTGGTGGAAAAAGTAATACTTGACAAGCAGGCAGAAAAAGCGGATGCTGCCATGATCACCATAGGACGTAATGGAGGTGAAGGTTCAGACAGAAAGGTGGAAAATGATTTTACCCTTACCCAGAATGAAAAGGATCTGATCAGTGCAGTAAGCAAGGCCTTCCATGCAAAGGGGAAGAAAGTCGTAGTGGTGCTGAATATTGGTGGTGTTATTGAAGTGGCAAGCTGGAGAGACGAGGTCGATGCCATTCTACTGGCCTGGCAACCCGGCCAGGAAGCTGGTAATGCCATTACTGATATCATTTCAGGTAAGGTAAACCCTTCAGGAAGGCTTGCAACAACCTTCCCCATGATCTATTCGGATGTTCCTTCTGCTGCAAACTTTCCTGGAACACCCGTAAGTAAACCCGAACAGGTTGTTTATGAAGAAGGAATCTACGTAGGCTACCGCTATTATGATACTTATAAGATAAAACAAGCCTATGAATTTGGATATGGCCTGGGCTATACAAAATTCTCCATGTCTGACCTGAAGCTTAGCGGAACCGTTTTTAAAGGTGATACCCTGCAGGCAAGTATCGTAGTGACAAATACCGGAAAAACTGCCGGAAAGCAGGTGGTCCAGCTTTATGTCCATGCCCCTGCCCTCACACTGGATAAGCCGGATCAGGAACTTAAAGGATTTGTAAAAACAAGTATGATCAACCCCGGGGAATCCGAAACAGTACAGTTTACGATTCATCTGGCAGACCTGGCCTCTTTTGATACCCCTTTATCTTCATGGATTGCAGATAAAGGGGAGTACCAGCTAAGAGTCGGCTCTTCTTCCCTGCAGATAGATCAGACGGCTTCGTTTAAGCTGGCTGATACAAGAGTCATTCAGAAAGTTGAAAAAACACTGGTACCCCAGCAGGTTATCAAAGAATTCAAAGGTAAATAAGCCCTGCTTCTTATCTTTTAAAAGCCATCTGAATCATACTCAGATGGCTTTTTTATGATGTATTGCTCTTATAATATCGATATACCTTGTTTTAATTTAGTAGATTGAATTATGCTGAATCAGGTATGATCAATTCTACATCAATCCGCAACACATTGAGCCTGCTTGTGATACTGCTGATCATCGCAGTACTGATCAGGCATGGCTATGAGTTTGGCTTATGGTTAAGGGCCCGTTGATTATTTTCAATAAAGTGTAACCCAAAGTTTTAAGTCTTGTCATAGGTATATAAGTTCACCTATTTAAAAACAAGTCTTATGAAAACACTTCTTCAGGTTATCGCAATTACATTCCTTGTCGGAAATACAGTACAAGCTGCTGATCTAAAGCCTGTTAAAAAAGCTAACATAAAAGACAGTGTAAGCTTTGCTGCATTATCAAACAGAGATATAGAAGTAAGTATTAAGAAACTGGAAGCTGGATCTTCCACGGTAAATATCTATAATGAGCAGCACGATCTTATATTCTCTGACCGGCTTAAAACTGAACCTTGTATAAAAAAGACATATTTCCTGCCAGATTACGGAGTTTACTATTTTAGTATTGATTCCAAACATCATCATGTTGAAAAAAAGGTTACGATCGGATATATTCCGCTAAGAACCATGCGCATCACTAATTGAAGGCAGGAAGAATGTATCTTGATATAATTTCGTTGGCAGGTGACTGGGTATTGTAGGAACCCCCTGTAATGACAGTCACCCATGCTGAGGGTACTACCTGCTTTTTCCCAGAACTGCCCATAAAACTGTATCTACAGGAGAGGCCGCAATTTCAAGTCTTTTATGGCTTTTAGATTCATACGTAGCCTCATAAGATTTAAGGGTTGCAAGCGATTCATCAATACGCTGCTGGGAAAAGCAGACACCGGAAAAATGGATAAGCACGATACATATAATTCCA
>JAYWCR010000124.1:0-8304 GCA_043780395.1 Sphingobacteriales bacterium | reverse complement strand
TCCATTCATATAAATGGAAAACTAACCCTTGGTGAAAATCTTGCCGATCTTGGTGGAACCATGATCTCCTACCAGGCTTTCAAGAAAACTCCTGAAGGTCATAGTACAAAGAAGATCGACGGATTTACTCCTGACCAGCGTTTCTTTCTTGGCTTTGCCCAGTTATGGAGAGGAAATATAAATCCTGAGAGTCAGTCAGTGCAGATCAAAACTGATCCGCATGCACCTGGTAAATGGAGGGTCATAGGTCCCTTATCGAATAATCCCGATTTCTACAAGGCCTTTAATGTAAAATCAACCGATGCGATGTATCGCAAAGAAGATGTTCGCGCGAAGATCTGGTAATACATAAGTTTTAAGAGCCGGCCTGTGTCATCACTGATTCAGGCCGGTTTTTTTATGTCTTTTATGTAAAAAAGCTGTGATAGGAATATTCTGTTAAAGTTCTAAATTCATAGATCTTATCAGTAAACTAAATTTCTCTTCTCCATGAAGTTAAGACTTGTTGCCAGCCTGCTGGTCTGTTGCAGTTCTGCCTGCGTACTCTCTCCAAAAGCCCCTGTCACTGCCTATCAGGCAATAGACATGAAGAACCTCGACCGTTCGGCAAAACCCACAGACAATTTTTATGAATTTGCAGTAGGGAACTGGGTAAAGAAGAATCCTGTGCCTGCTTCCAAATCATCGTGGTTCAGTTTTAATGAACTCTATGACCATAACCGGAACGTATTGAAAGAAGTGGTAAATGAGGCGGCAGCCGCCCATGCAGCAAAAGGAACCAATACCCAGCGGGTAGGAGATTTTTTCAGTGCTGCCATGGATTCAGTAAAACTGGATCAGCTGGGAGCATCTCCCCTGAAACCTTTTCTTGCCACCATTGACCAGATCCACGATGCAGGGGGCGTAAAGAGTGAATTTGCTTTTCTGCAGACCCATGGGCTTGAATCAGCGTATGGCTTCTCCGTAGATCCGGATGATAAAAATTCTTCCATGTATATCCCCGGCTTTAGCCAGGGGGGGCTAGGGCTTCCTGACCGGGACTATTATCTGAAAAATGATGCCCATATGGTAGAGATCAGAAAGGCTTATCTCACACATGTTTCTGCCATGCTTCAGCTGATCGGACAGTCAAAGACCCAGGCAGATCTTGCAGCAGCAAGCATCCTGAAAATAGAGACCAGTCTTGCCAAGGCATCAATGGACCGGGTTGCCATGCGTGATCCTTATGCGACCTACCATAAGATGACCCTGGCAAAATTCAGCTCAAACAGTTCGGGTATGGATTTTAATTCCCAGATAAAGGAACTTGGTGTGACAGGTGCTGATTCAGTACTGGTAGCCCAACCCGATTTCTTTAAAGAGCTGGCCTCCCTGGTCACCACAGAACCTGTTTCAGTCTGGAGAGATTATCTCCGGTGGAAACTGGTTTCCTCCACAGCTTCTTCACTAAGCGGGAACTTTCAGAAAGAAAGCTTCAACTTCTACGGAAAGATCCTGAATGGTACCAAGGTTCAGGAGCAGCGCTGGGAGCGGACTACCTCGACCATTGATAATTTCATGGGTGAAGCTTTAGGCCAGGAATATGTTAAAAAGGCATTCCCTCCAAAGGCAAAGGTGCGGATGCTTGAACTGATCACCAACCTGAAAATTGCCTTTGCCGAGCGTATTCAGGCTCTTGACTGGATGAGCCCTGAAACAAAGGTAAAAGCGCTTAAAAAATTAAATGCCATCATGGTAAAGGTAGGCTATCCGGATAAATGGATAGACTATACAAAACTGAATATTGTGCCTGATGATAATTTCGGTAATTATATAAGGGCGCGTGAATTTGAATATAACCGTACGGTCAGCCGCTTTGGAAAACCAGTAGACAGGAAACTCTGGGGCATGACCCCACCTACAGTAAATGCTTATTATAACCCGGGTTTTAATGAAATCGTTTTCCCGGCTGGCATACTGCAGCCTCCTTTCTTTGATTTCAATGCAGATGATGCAGTGAATTACGGAGCTATCGGCGCTGTGATCGGTCATGAAATGACCCATGGTTTTGATGATCAGGGCCGCCAGTACGATGACAAGGGAAATCTTAAAGACTGGTGGACCAAGGCCGATGCCGTAAAATTCAATGAAAAGGCAAATAGGGTAGTGAGGCAGTTTAATGGATATACTGTGCTGGATACGGTCCATGTGAATGGTAAGCTTACCCTGGGTGAGAACCTGGCCGATCTGGGAGGTACAATGATCGCCTATCAGGCCTTTAAAAAGACGGCAGAAGGAAAAAGCAATACAAAGATCGATGGCTTTACGCCTGACCAGCGTTTCTTCCTTGGCTTTGCCCAGGTATGGCGAGGCAATATAAATCCTGAAAGTCAGTCGGTCCGTATCAAAACAGACCCTCATGCTCCGGGTAAATGGCGTGTAATAGGTCCTTTATCAAATAATCCTGATTTCTACAGGGCCTTTAATGTGCAAATGACAGATCCTATGTTCAGAAAAGAGGATGTACGTGCAAAGATCTGGTAAATAAAAAAACCGGCCCTGAAGTTTATGCTTCAGGGCCGGTTTAAATTGTATGATCTGGAAAAAGATTATCCCAGATAAGATTTTAAAATTTTGCTTCTTGAAGTATGACGCAGACGTTGCAGGGCTTTATCCTTGATCTGACGCACACGCTCACGGGTAAGATTGAACTTTTCACCAATTTCTTCAAGTGATAGAGGGTGATTGGTGCTTAGTCCAAAAAACAGAGTTACAATTTCACGCTCACGTTCTGTAAGGGTAGAAAGGGAACGCTTGATCTCTTCTGAAAGTGATTCATTGATCAGCAGACTGTCAGTAGTAGGCGTATCAGAGTTTTCAAGCACATCCAGCAGCGTATTTTCTTCACCCTGTACAAAAGGCGCATCCATGGATACATGGCGTCCACTGTTGCTTAAGGTATCAGAAATTTTGTCTACCGTTGTTTCCAACGTGTCGGCAAGTTCTTCAGGTGAAGGCTCACGTTCGAATTCCTGCTCAAGCTTTGAAAAGGCCTTGCTGATCTTACTCAAAGAACCTACCTGGTTCAGGGGAAGACGTACAATCCGGCTTTGCTCGGCAATAGCTTGCAGAATCGACTGACGGATCCACCAGACAGCATATGAAATAAACTTAAATCCTTTAGTTTCATCAAAACGCTTCGCTGCTTTAATTAGGCCCAGGTTGCCTTCATTTATAAGATCACCAAGGGTTAAACCCTGATTCTGATATTGCTTGGCAACAGAAACAACAAAACGCAGGTTTGTTTTTGTTAACCGCTCCAATGCGGCCTGGTCACCGGCTCTGATCTTTTGAGCTAAAATAACTTCTTCTTCAGCAGTGATCAGGTCAACCTTACCAATTTCATGGAGGTATTTATCAAGTGACTGGCTTTCACGATTGGTTATTGATTGGGTGATCTTGAGTTGTCTCATTCTTAAGAAAAATATTACCTCCTACACAGGAACCGGCAAAGCTACAGATTTTTTACTTTAAAGTTGCCTAAATAACGATCTGGAATTAACATACAGATCAATTAATAGGTTATAACGGAAGTTTATCTCAAAAAGTTTTCAAGTTTTCCAGATTCTTTCAGTCTGACACCTTTTTCAGTATGCTGTACCGTACAGCATTCATTCTGGTTATCATGTTCGAGAAACAGGATCTCATTCAGGTCTGCTGCTTTTTTCAGCAGTTCTTCTTTTTCGTCCAGTGTGATCAGCGGTCTTGTATCATAGCCCATAATATAAGGTAATGGGATATGACCCGTAGAAGGCAATGCATCAGCACAGTACAGGATAGTCTGATCACCATAAGCCAGCACCGGAAGCATCATGGCCTGGGTATGGCCATTGACATATCTTATAGTAAATCCTTCAGCAAAAACTCCTTCTTTTTCAACCATATGGAGCTTTCCGCTTTGCTGAATAGGCAAAATATTTTCAGAAAGAAAGGAAGCTTTTTCACGGCCATTTGGCTGGGTAGCCCATTGCCAGTGCTCCGCATTTGACCAGTAGCGGGCTTCAGTAAAAGCAGGTACAAGCTGGTCACCCTCACGCTTGATTGCTCCTCCACAATGATCAAAATGCAGGTGGGTCAGAAAAACATCAGTAATGTCGGATGCCTGAAAACCTGCCAGTGATAATGACTCTTCAAGCTGGGGGCCATGGGGCTCGTAATAATTAAAGAACCGGTCGGGCTGCTTATGGCCCATACCGGTGTCTATCAGAATACGCCTGCCTGCTGTTTCAACCAGCAGGCAGCGCATAGACCATGTACATAGATTATTGCTGTCAGCAGGGTTGGTCTTTTGCCAGATAGATTTGGGTACCACACCAAACATGGCCCCTCCATCGAGTTTGAATTTCCCTGCCTCAATCACATGTACTTTCATTCTTATATATCTGTAGCTTCTCCATAGGCAGCAGCAGTTGCTTCCTTCAGCCCTTCGCTCATGGTAGGGTGGGGGTGGATACTCTTGATGATCTCATGGCCGGTAGTTTCAAGCTTTCTGGCAACAACCACTTCGGCGATCATTTCAGTCACATTATGACCGATCATATGCGCCCCAAGGAATTCACCATATTTGGCATCGAAAATAACCTTTACAAAGCCTTCAAATTCACCGGCAGCCTTCGCTCTCCCTGAAGCACTGAACGGAAATTTTCCGATCTTCACTTCATATCCAGCTTCACGTGCAGCCTTCTCAGTATATCCAACCGATGCAATTTCAGGCTCACAGTATGTACAGCCAGGAATATTATTGTAATTGATGGCATCCGGGTTCATCCCTGCAATCTTCTCTACACAGCAGATCCCTTCGGCGCTGGCAACATGGGCAAGGGCAGGGCCCCGGACAATATCTCCAATAGCATATACACCTTCCACATTGGTCTTGTAGAAATCGTCTACAAGCACTTTACCTTTTTCAGTACGGATACCCAGTTCTTCAAGACCGATATTCTCCAGGTTCGTACTCATGCCTACAGCTGAAAGGACTACTTCGGCTTCAATGGTTTCATATCCGGTGGCAGTCTTGATCTTTACCTTGGTAAGTTCGCCCGTTGTGTCCACTGATTCCACATTGGAATTAAGCATGATATTGATGCCGGCTTTCTTGAAGTTGCGTAAAAGTGCTTTCGAGATCTCTTCATCTTCAAGCGGAACAATGGTATCCAGAAACTCAACAATAGTTACCTTGGTGCCCATGGTATGATAGAAATAGGCAAACTCCACACCTATGGCTCCGGAACCTACAATGACAAGGGATGCTGGTTGCTTTTCAAGGGTCATAGCCTTGCGGTAGCCGATTACCTTCTTGCCATCCTGTTTTAAATTCGGCAGTTCGCGTGAACGGCCACCTGTAGCAAGAATAATGTGCTTGGCATCATACTCAGTGCTGTTTCCATCCACACCCTTCACAGCTACTTTATTTTTTGCTGCTACCTTTCCCCAGCCGGTGATAATGTCAATCTTATTCTTTTTCATCAGAAAAGAAACACCCTTGCTCATCTGCTCGGCCACACCGCGGCTTCTTTTAATGACTGCCGTAAAATCGATTTCTGCATTCTCTACCTTCAGGCCAAAGTCTGCAGCATGTTTCATATAATCAAATACCTCTGCACTCTTTATAAGTGCCTTGGTAGGAATACATCCCCAGTTAAGACAGATTCCACCCAATGATTCAACTTCAACAATCGCAGTTTTGAATCCAAGCTGTGAAGCCCTGATTGCTGTTGTATATCCACCAGGGCCGCTGCCAATAACGATAACGTCGTAATTCATTTATGATCTAATTTTATGTGAACTTTCTATATAAACAGATAAAACCAGCAAGTAGTTTTATCAGGGAACGCCTTGAACAAAGTTTCTATACGCTTTGTGATTGTTGTAAATGTAAATAAATTAAGGACGTTCAGGCCTGAATCATTTTTTAAGAAAACTCTTTGTAACAAGATTACCAAAAATGTCAGATAAGTGTTGAAATATGCTTAATAAATTTTCAATTTCTTTACAATTATTTTACATTCCGGAGGTACATTTGCCCCCGATTAACAAATAACCCTTTTTATGAAAAGAAATGTACTTTCAATTTTCGGGGCACTTATGTTTTTTCTGCTCTTGTTTGCAGGGAATACTTTTGCCCAGGAAACTACTGCTGCAATCAGCGGTCAGGTCAAAGACAAAACTGGCCCCCTGGCCGGTGTAACTGTAACTGCCGTTCATGGACCAACAGGCACTCAGTATTCTATCTCGACAAGAGCGGATGGACGGTTTAACTTTGCCAATGTAAAGATCGGTGGCCCGTATACGATCACTGCTAACTTTATCGGCTACAAGCCTCATACAACCGAACCATTTTCACTGACCCTTGGTCAGAACTACCGCCTGGATTTCAACATGTCAGAAGCGAATGTACAGTTAGGTGAAGTAGTCGTACGTGCCAGCCAGAACAAAACGTTCAATGCCAATCATACCGGAGCCTCTGACGTAATTACGCGTTCCCAGATAGAACGGATGCCAACAATCAGCAGAAGTTTGAATGATTTTACCAAGCTGACTCCTTTTGCCAGTGGAAGCGGAACCTTTGGTGGTCGTAATTCACTGAACAATAATATCACTGTGAATGGTGCTTCTTTCAACAATACCTTTGGCCTTTCAGGTGCTATCGGTGGTCAGACAGGCGCACAGCCTATCTCCATTGATGCCATTGATCAGATCCAGGTAAATCTTGCTCCTTATGATGTACGTCAGGGAAGCTTTACCGGTGCTGGTATCAATACCGTGACTAAATCAGGTACAAATTCCGTAGCTGGTTCTGCCTATGCCTACAAGCAGAGTGCAGGTCTTAAAGGGCTTAAATCCGGAAATGTTGTGCTTACAAGACAACCTTTTGACTATAGCCTTGAAGGTTTTTCTTTTGGTGCGCCACTTATTAAAAACAAACTTTTTGTTTTCGTAGATGCAGAGCATGAACGCCGGTCAACACCCGCAACAACGCTGGTTGCTTCAAGACCAGGTCTTACGGGTGCCAATGTTTCCCATGCCCAGGCATCGACCCTTGATTCGCTGAAGAGCTTCCTGAATACCAAGTATGGCTATAATGCAGGTGCTTATGAAAATTATGCAAATCGTTTTGCTGCAGACCGGATCACTACCCGTTTTGACTACAATATCAACAGCAAAAACACCTTGAACGTGAACTTCTTTTACCTGAAGTCAAATAAAGACATCTCTGCAAGTAACAGTGGTGCTCCTAACGGAAACCGCCAGCCAAGTTTAACTGGCCTGCCTTTCTTTTCTTCAGGATACAATATTGCCAATAACCTGTTCTCTGGAATTATAGAATTAAACAGTGCATTCAGCAATGCAAGCTCAAATAAATTCCAGTTCGGATATACAGCCATGCGCGATCAGCGTAAGAGCCTTGGATCTGGTACTTTCCCCCTTGTAGACATTCTGAATGGCCAGGGTCAGTCATTAACTGCCTTTGGTAATGAGCCCTTTACTGCCTTCAATAAACTGAGTTCAGACATCGTTCAGCTGAACGATTATTTTACAACCTTCAAGGGAAGACATGAGATCACTATAGGAACTCAAAATCAGTTCCAGAGTTATAAGAACGGATTTGCCCCTAACTATTACGGTGCCTATACCTTTAACTCAGTAGCCGATTTTTATGCTTCTGCAAATAATGGTGTGGACAATGCCACAGGATACAAATTACAGTACAGCGCTCTTTCTTCTGATTTTCCTTATGGAAAGATCAAGAACTTCCAGCTTGGATTCTTTGTTCAGGATAAATGGAAGCTTCGTGAAACCTTTACCCTTACCTATGGTCTGAGACTGGATGTTCCTGTCTATGAGCAGACCTTTACCAATAACCCTGCCGTACCTTCCCTTGTATTCCGCAATGGCATGCAGGTAAGTACCTCCCAGACGCCAAAAACACCTTTCCTTCTTTCACCAAGAATTGGTTTCAACTGGGATGTGTTAAGCGACCAGACCCTGCAGATCCGCGGTGGATCAGGAATCTTTACCGGCCCGCCACCCCAGGTCTGGTTATCTAATCAGGCAAGTAATAACGGCGTCCAGTTCGGATCGTTCAGCAACGGTCCAGGTAAGAAGAATGTCTTCAGCCCTGACGTCAATGCGTACCGTCCTACTCCGGGTGCCGGCAACCTGCCAATGGGGTATAACCTTGCTGTAACGGATAAGAACTTCAAGTTCCCACAGGTCTGGAGATCAGATTTTGGTATTGATTACAAACTTCCCCTGAATATCGTT
>JAYWCR010000123.1:0-14856 GCA_043780395.1 Sphingobacteriales bacterium | reverse complement strand
GCGGTGATAGGCGCTGGAAGTGTGGTCATTAGAGATATCCCTGATCATTGTACAGCCGTCGGAAATCCGGCACGTATTCTAAAATCAACATAAATGAATCCAAAGATCTGGCTTTCATCTCCGCATATGGGGAATAATGAGTTAAAATATATCCATGAAGCATTTGAATTCAACTGGATTGCACCCATCGGGCCAAATATTAATGCCTTTGAAAAAAACATAGAGCAGTACCTCGACGAATCTGTATATGTGGCCGCATTGAGTTCCGGCACCTCAGCACTTCATCTGGGAATGATCATTCTGGGCATAAAGCCTGGTGATGAAGTGCTCTGCCAGAGCTTTACCTTTTCTGCCACAGCCAATCCAATTGTTTATCTGGGTGCTACTCCAGTATTTATCGATAGTGAGGCGGAAACATGGAATATGTGCCCGGTACAGCTTGAGGCAGCCATTCAGGACAGGATGTCCAGAGGTAAAAAGCCAGCTGCGATCATTCCTGTTCATTTATATGGAATGCCAGCAAATATGCAGGAGATCATGAGAATTTCCCGTCATTACCATATTCCTGTCATAGAAGATGCTGCAGAAGCCCTGGGTTCAAGCCTGTTCGGACAAAAGACTGCAACATTTGGCGAAATGGCCTGCCTTTCATTTAACGGGAACAAGATCATTACAACTTCAGGTGGAGGGGCCTTTGTTTCCGGCAATGCCGTGCATACCGAAAGAGCAAGATATTTATCTACACAGGCACGTGACAACGCCCCCCATTACCAGCATTCAGAGATCGGATATAATTACCGGATGAGTAATATCTCTGCAGGTATCGGACGGGGGCAGATGGAGGTACTGGACGAGAGGATCAGGCAAAGAAGAAGTAATTACCAGTTCTATTATTCTGCTTTTTCCGAAATTCCAGGTATTTCATTCCTTGAAGAACCAGAAGGGTATTTCAGCAACCGCTGGCTTACCTGTATGCTGGTCGATCCTGAAAAAACGGGAGGCATCACCCGTGAAAAATTAAGGCTGGCCTTAGAAGAAGACGCCATAGAATCAAGGCCTTTATGGAAACCCATGCACTTACAGCCGGTTTTCTCTGCCTATCCCTCATTTCTGAATGGAGTGAGCGAGAAACTCTTCGAACAGGGTTTATGCCTTCCTTCAGGCAGTAACCTGAGTAAAGAGGAACTAGAAAGAATACGGATCAAAATTATGTCTGTGTTGATACCTTTTTAATCTCCAAATAGAGAATTATTTTTAAAAGCTCCGTTTTCAAGGAGCTTTTTTATTTTATTAGAAACCCTGAATTCTTTAAGATGATAAAGCTGGCGCTCATTATGAAGATCTGTACCCAGCAAATCAATTAATCCTGCTACAAGCAGGCTGGTTGCCATCCTCTTTTCATGTTCTCCATAATAGCCGGTAAAAGACAATAAATTCACCTGTAAAAGCACTCCCTTCTCGCTGATCTCTTCAATCGTTCTCAGATCATGAAAATAATGATACCTCTCAGGATGAGCAAGTACAGGAATATAGCCTTTACTCTGCAGGTTAAAAATATTCAGTTCAAAATTTATTGGACGGCGCATGAATCCTGTTTCAACCAGCACATAGTTTTCTTTTAGTGTCAGTAGTTCTTTTGCATCTGTCAATGCACTGAACTTTTCATCCATCAGATATTCAGCTGCAAATTTCAGTGAAAGGCCTGTATCTTTCCCTTTCAATTCATTCAGAACTGTATTAAACGGGGCTTGAATGGTTGAAGAGTTGTTTGGATAATATTCAGAACTGATATGCGGGGTGGTAATAAGAGATGTATAACCAAGATCTCTGAGCCCGTCAATTAAATAAGCAGATGATTCTGAATCATGGGCGCCATCGTCAATACCTGGTACGAGATGCGAATGTATGTCTACCCCCAGAATTCCCCCAATAGGAAAGACAGGTGATGGTTTATTCAGAAATGAGAAAAACATATCGAGAATTAATATTCGAAAGTAATCTTTCTGTTATTGTAAGAAAGTAATAATACTATAGACATTGTGAAGATGATTGATTGAGAAAGCACGATTACCGGGCATGGATCTTTACGATCTTAAATTCTGTACGCCTGTTTTTTGCATGATCTTCAAACGTACAGCTGTTTCCGCATCTAACAAGGGGCAGACTTTTACCATATCCCTTTGCGTAGATCCTGTTCGCTTCCAGGCCTTTCGAGATCAGATAATCGACAGTAGACTGTGCACGCATCTGTGAAATATACAGATTGATCGGCTGATCTCCCCGTGTATCTGTATGTGAAGAAAGTTCTATATCAATTTCCGGATTCTCATTCATCAGAGTAACCATACCTTCCAGCACTTTGGCCGACCGGAGAGTAATGCCCCATTGATTAAACTTATAGTATATATTATCCAGCCTGATGGCTTTATTCACCACCATTGGATCAATTTTGAGAAAGGTGCCGCTTCTACCTGTTTTACTGGTATCCGAGGAAATGGTATCTCTCCTGGCAAAATACCTTGGGAGCTTTATAGCAAGTGCATATTTTTTATGCTGCCTGGCCAGAAATTTAAATTTTCCTGCACTATCTGTTTTTATAGTTCTTACAAGTTCAGGCGAATCAGCTTCATGGACGGCCATTTTTACTTCCGGCAAGCCCTTGTTTGTTTCTACATCCACGATCTTTCCCTGCAGAAAAAAATCTTTTCTGGCCATCTCTGGTGCTGGTCGTACAGGGTTAATAGTCTTGAAGGCATAGATATCATCAGAGCCTTTTCCCCCAGGCCGGTCTGAAGAGAAATAACCCTGAATGCTGGCAGAGCCAGAATTCCCCTGTGTAGTCTTTATGACCATCAGTGCAAAATCATCTTCTGCAGAATTTACAGGTGGCCCCATGTTTCGTACTCCAGACCAGCCATTCTTTGATTTATGTGCTGAATAGATATCAAGCCCTCCCATTCCGATATACCCGTCTGAAGAAAAGTATAATACAGAGTCGCCCGCCACATATGGATAGCGTTCCTGGCCGGAGGTATTTATCTCAGGCCCCAGGTTAGTGGGTTTCGTCCAGCTGCCGTCTGCGTTCAGGTCTGAATAATAAAGATCAGAACCACCGTATCCGCCTGGCATATTCGAGGCAAAATACAATCTTCTGCCATTGGGTGAAATAGAAGGATCTCCTACTGAATAATCCAGGATGGAATTAAATGGAAAAGATCTTACCGGCTTGGAGGCCTCTGAATAAACCAGTTCCACTTTAAATACAGATTTATTAAATGAGTTGGGAAGCTCTATTCTACGTGTTCTTGCAAAATAAAGAACATCCTTTCTGGCATCAAATGAGGAACTGCTTGTATGATATTGCTCAGACTCCAGGCCTGTATAGAATGCGGGTTTGCCGAAAGAGGAATCAATATTTTCATTCACAGTATATAGTTTCAGGTAGGGGCGGCCGGTTCGCCCGCTTATCTCCTGGGCATTATCTTTACCCATTGAATGGATTATCTCTGCATTCTCATTCAGGCGGTCTGAAGAGAACATATAGCCATTCTTGAACCTTGCCAGCCCCCACTCAGAATAACTGGTGTTGATGGCTGCCATATTCAGTACTTTATAAACAGGTGGCCGGTGCTGCCATTTCAGGGCAGAATCACAGGAGCGGATAAGAAATTCGATTTTGGTTTTATCTGCCGGCACCAGTTTAAGATAGGCATTATAGGCAGCTTCTGCTTCCCCGTATTTCCCAAGGTTATGGAGCGCCCGGGCATTTCCCAGCAGGTAAGCGGGATTTTTATTGTTCAGGCCTACCAGAATTTCACTCCATGCCAGTACGTCATTATAATTGCGCAGATATTCATTGCAGGTAAGTATTTTTTCAATCACAGCCGGATCATTTGGCTTATGTTCATAAACTTTCAGATAGTTCTGAAGTGCGTAGTAATAATCAGAAGTCTTCAGGTTATCCTCCGCACTTTTAAGTAACCGGGTTGTTTGTGAAGATCCATGCGCAGATACCAGCAACATAAAAAGTACACATATGAGGAAGGAAAATTTAAACATGTGTTGATTTTTTAAAAATAGCGTGGGGTTACCATAGAGTTTCTGGTTGCTTTCCTTATTACCGGAAGATAATAACCGATAGAGATCTCATGACTTCCCGATTTAAAATTCATCGCTCTGTTCAGCGGATAATCATAGGCATACCCTATACGTATGCGATCGTTTATATAAATTTCTGTAAGTATAAGTGCTGCATTTGAAGAACCTGCAGTGGGTGAATTCCCCCCCCTGCTGATAAAAGGAACGCCCATCCTGTAGGCAGCTCCGATCCAGATTTTGCTATCCATCAATAAAAAGCAATTCAGATCGGCTGTACTTATTCCTGTCTGAGGATCTTTAAGTAAGAACGAAGGTTTCAATGCCAGTTCATCATTCAGCTGAAACAGCGCTCCCGCTGATAAATAATAATGCTTTTCCTGAGTGGGCGAACTAATGCCGGCACCCGTATTGTGAAGGCTGCCAGTAAGCAGATTGCTGGCCGAAACACCGAGATAAAAATAAGGATTATAATAGAAAATACCTGCTTTTGAGGTAAGATCAAGTGAAGTATAAGCGCCCTGATCCAAAACCGGATCATTTGGATCAAATGGATTTGAATGGCTTGGATCAGAGCTGAATTGTGAAATGCCTGCCTGTAAACCAATACATAAACGCGAATCAGCTCCCACCTCCACGCGGTATGAATAAGCAATGCCGGCAGTCAGCGTACTCTGAATTCCAATTTTATCTGTATTGATCTGAATACCGAATCCCATATGGTCATTAAAAACAGGGGCATCTACCGAGAGTGAGGCCGTGGTTGGTGCTCCTTTGAAGCCCAGGTATTGAGCACGCAGAAAAGCAGTTGCATTTATCTGCTCTTTATAGCCTGCATAAGCAGGGTTAATATAGAGATAATTAAACATATATTGGCTGAACTGCAGGTCTGTCTGGGCCATGCTCCCTGTTCCAAAGCTCAGGCTTAACATCATAAAAATAAAAAGCTTCTTAATCATTGATTGTGACTGGGATCAGCGCATGAGAGTAATAAATCCTTTAATTAGCTGGGCAGCACCCCCTGTATTGATCTGGAGTACATAGAAATAGGTGCCGGCACTCAGGCCCTTCCCATCCCAGTTGTTCTGATACCCTTTTTCTGCAAAGACCGTATTACCCCAGCGATCGAAAATATTTATCTGATTGTTGGAATTGCCCGGCTCTGTGATCTTTGAAATAATAAATCTGTCGTTCATACCGTCGCCGTTTGGAGTAATTATATCAGGGATACTGCTTGTGAAAGCAGGGGCCGGAATACCTGGACTTACATTCGCAAGCGGATGATTGATAGTATCGCGAAGACTATTATTCATCAGATCAGGATCACACTGACTGGCTGTGATGCCAACTTTGGAAACAAGCTGGTTATTATTAGCCGGTCGCACACTAAGGATCATCGTAGCAATAGATGATGATCTCATCGCATTGATTGTCCAGGTAAGGATGCGGCTTTGTGCATCGAACGAAGCTGTTCCATTGTCTACAGCGGTTATACCTGTTTCATTCATATTTATATTCAGGGTATCTCTTATCACAATATGGGTTGCTTGACCGGGGCCGTAATTACTTGCAGAAAGCGTATAATCAAAGGTCAGGCCCTGCCCCTTATCTCCCGGCCGTCTGGTAAGATGAACGCCCATATCTGCTTTTGAAGCCCCAATGGAGCACCCGGCTATCAGCACACGGCAGGTATCACAGTGCCTTGGGTTCAGCACCAGTGAGTTACTTATGACCGAGCATGTTCCGCTGAAGGCAATACGCCTGTACCATGTGCTGACAAGGGGAGCTAGGGGATGGTAATTCAGAAAATCTGTATTTCCGGCCAGACCTGAATAACGTATACTATCTGTACTTTGCTCCCATTTATAGTTTATGGATGCTGATCCTGCTGAAACTGCCAGGCCTCTGAAAACAGGGGCCTGCCCTGCTGAGTCAGACATAGAGATCTGATTTGAGGAAAATGGAGGCACTATGCGGAACAAAACAGCATTGGTAAATGAGCTGCAGCTTCCCGTCTGACACTTACGCCTGAAAGCGGTAGTAGAGAACAGCGTACCAGGATCATAATTCTGGGTTACTACCCCTGAAATATCTGAAAAATGAGCGGAATCAGGTCCTGACTGCCATTGGTAGGTATAATTAGCCTGAAGCTGGTTGCCTGCTATAGTTCCGGGAGTAAAGCTGGTAGCTCCACATACCGGGGTCTTTAAAGATGCAGCAATACGATTGCCGGTTATTCCTCCATAAACAAATTTAACGGGCGCACTGCTATCGACACATGCTCCTGAATGTACAATTCTTATGAACCAGGTTGTCTGGGTAATTAAAGGGGGCAAATATTCGAATGCAGTTGCACTCAGCCCCAGATTCTTAAAGGTTGCCCCGTTGTCGGTGGAGCTGGCCCAGCTATAAGCATAATTGTCATTTGAACTTCCAGTGGGTACCGGGCCGGTAAGCATTCCAGGGTTCACAGAAGATGTTCCACAGGCAATATCTGATTCTGTCAGGTGACTGGCATGGATTTGAATTATATTTCCTCTGATACTTTCTTTACTTACATACAGGGAGACGGGAATACTGCTGGATGAGTCATTCCCGGAACTGACTTCCCGTAAATATAAAGAGGTCGCAGAAATTGTTCCGGGAAAATAGGCTGCCTGGATTGCCCCTGGAATTGCATTAAATGAGGTTCCCTGGTCAGTACTTAATTTCCATTGGTAGGTATAAATGCCATTCCCCCCTTTAAGCCCTGAAGCAGACACCGAGCCTTTGATCGAATCTGCTGCAGTAAAGCTGGCCTGACCACATGAACCTGCGGGAACCGGATAATATGCAATAACATTCCCAGATATCTGCGCCTTGCTGGATACAGACAGGGTCAGTAAGGCGGCAAAAAGAAAAATAACTGATCTGACTGTTTTCATAACACTCCGCGTTAAAGAGTATTACGTTGAATATATGAAAGTTGTTACATCGTTTTACCTGTGAATTCAGGGTCAAACAAGAAAAATTACCAGTTCATTTTTGGACAGCGAACCCCTTTTTTATTTCCGAGCTGCAAGCCAAGAATAATTTCATGACTCCCCGACGTATAGCTTTGCAAGGCTGAAAAGGTATAATCATAGGCATAACTCACATTCAGACTTGAATTAATATAAAAGCCTGCTGAAAAGGAAACTCCATCGGTTTTTCTGAATGAGCCCCCAATGAACATAATGTCTTTATACTGAAATTTGGCATTGAGGTCAAAAGATACAGGTACCGGATTCACATGCTTGAACATGATTGAAGGGGTGAAAGTGATCTCATCATTCAGAAAGAATTTATACCCAAGGGTCAGAAATTCATGGGCCTGCAAGGCATTCAGCGGGTTCCTGTCACGTGAATCAAAATTTATCCGCGATGGCAAAAGCTGGGTCATAGATGCCCCTATATAAAACTGGGCAGAATAGATCCATATGCCTGCGACCAGATCAGGAATCATCTGGGAAGCCCTGTTCCTGGGAATAGCCGGATCAAACGTATTCTGGTCAAGTACGAGCTGCTCTGTATGCAACGAATACTGGGTGAAACCTGCTGCAAGACCAAAGGACATCCAGATCTCATTTGTAACAGGTACATGATAAGCATATGAACCATTAAAGGTTAAGCGGGATGTCGGCCCTGTCTGATCTTCGATCAGGTCAAAACCGATCCCGTGATGTGCTTTTTCTACATTTCCCAGGGGTCCCTGCGTGGAAAGATAGGCAGTGACCGGTGCTCCGTTTATACCTATCCACTGGGTCCGGTATGATACTTTAGTATCGAAAAAATCCTCAATACCTGTAATTGCCGGATTCAGTATATAGTTATTCTGATAGTACAGAGAATATTGCGGGCGCTGCTGCGCATGGGTGTAAAAGGCAGGCAGGAACAAGAAGATGAAAGTCCAGAGCTTTCTCATTAGTATAGCAGCGTTAAAGGACCGGTAATTGTCTGTTGGGTCTTGCCGCTGATACCATTCTGTCCGTTCAATTGAATAAGGTAATAATAGGTACCCATTGGGAGGGACCGGCCATTATACTGGCCATTCCAGGGTTTGCCATACCCTTTTGAATGAAAGAGTTGCTGCCCGTACCTGTTAAAGATAAATACATCTGCATTTGGATACAGGTCCAGTCCCCTGATCACCCAGTAATCATTCGTTCCATCTCCATTGGGTGTAAAGGCGTTAGGTACATGAATAAGTTTATGGACAATGATCCTGAATACGGCCCTGGAAATACAGCCAAATGGCGATGTCAGGGTAAGTGTGTAATTAATGCTGTCGGAAGCAGTAAAATAAGGATTGGGAACAGAGGTACCCGTCAGACCTGTTCCAGGGCTCCAGTTCCATTTCAGGCTGTCGGCGCTGATGGAAGTGATACCATTGGGTCCAAAGGTAAAAGGCAGTGCACCCGTACCCATCAGCGTGATCACCGTACCTTCCATGGTCTCAATCCGCTGCCCCGCAAGGGGTATGGTATCATGCACGTTATATTGAACAACTGCAGAAGAACTGCATCCATACTGGTTATTAAATACATAGGAAACAGCATTTAAACCTGGCTGGGCTTTAGAGGGCATGAACGTTGTGCTGTCAATGACACCTGAACCCGTATAATAGCCCTTTCCGGCTGCACCAGCAGGAACCGTACTGCCACCGGTTAAAGAAAAACCGGGTGCATATGCGCACATATCCCGGGCCGCTTCAGGAATATAGGTGACAGCGGTAAGCGGATTGATCGTAAATGATTTTACCGGAGTGAGTACAGGGCAGTTTAAACCGGTACTCAGCGTTTCCTGAACCGTATAGACTGCAGGAGCCGTCAGATTAGCACCGAAAGTTTCTAAAACAGTGGACCCGCTATCTCTGCGGATCAGTTTTCCAGTCTCGTCATAGAAATTCCATACATATTTATTGATCAGCTGGCCCGGCAGCAAGCTTGAATCCTGAAAAACCAGAGGCTCATGGATACAATAAGGTGTATTTGAGCTAATCCTGAAATTTGCATTTGAATCCACTGCACTTACCACAACAGGCATGGCAAGTGTATCCACACATCCACTGGCCGAGAAAACCATCAGGGTCACCAGCGGCTTACCGGCTGACATGTACTGATGCTGGGGGTTAAGTACCGTAGACGTATTTGACGGCGATCCGGGATCTCCAAAATTCCATTTATAGGTAAGGGCAGATCTATCACCTGTAGTACTCAGATTCACAAAATTCACAATCAGGTTCTGGCAGACCGCTCCTACTACAAAAGCTGCTCTGGGCCCGTTTGCAATGCTGAGAAGTATGGAAGTATCACGCTCACAGCCTGCAGCAGTAAACGCCATTGCGGTATAGGTTCCCGACCGCGTAGCCGTATATACGGATGTAGATGCATTCGCTATCAGCGTATCATTGAACATCCAGCTATAGTTGATCGCAGATGAATTAACTGCCGTAAGTTTTACGGTTTTGGTGCAGGGAGTGATGATTCCTGCTACAGAAATGATGGTAGGCCCAGGCCGAGGCATAACCTGCACAGTATCTATAGCGGTTGCCGAGCAACCTGACAGGGCATCTGTAAAGGTAAACAGTACAGGGTGTTTCCCCGGGCCGGCCTTGCGGGCATTAAATATCCCATTTGTTATACCGGCCCCCGAATAATACCCTGTACCTCCGGTCATGGGCATTCCACCTGCCAGGGTATCCAGCCCTGGTGAACTACAGACAATTTTCTGTACCAGATGCAGGCTCACTGCAGGCGCTGCTCCGATTGAAATAACCTGCGATGCAGTATCAATACAGCCCGAACTTGAGGTAACGCTTTCCCTGATCCGGTAACTCATCTGGGCAGTTGTATCCGGAAACTGTATAAAAGGATCCATTACCGGAGCTGCACTTACCGGGGCAACGGATCCTGACGCGGTAAAAATATCCCAACGGTAAGAAACGATCGTTCCATAGGCTGTGCTTGAAGCATCGCGCAAGCCTATAGACTGGCCCCCGCAAAGCCGTGATAAATTTCCCGAAATAGTGAATTTTGCATCCGGCTTGGTGCCCTTGAAATTATAGGTTGCCAGAACCGTATCAGCACATCCGTTTACTGTTGTTGCAATCAGGGTAACGGGGTACCGGCCGGTAGCTGTATATTGATGAGTACCGTTCACTGCCACTGAGGTATTAAGGGAGCCAGATGAAGGGTCGCCGAAATTCCATTTATAGGTCGGCGCAGGCCCCCCTGCAAGGCTAGTAGAGTTAATAAATGTCATTGTACTGCTTTTCCTGCAGCTGTCACGTGCATTGAACAGGGCCACAGGTACAGGATTTACAGAGACAACGGTACTGGCTGTACTGAAACAGCGGCTGTCGCTGGGGTTTCTGGCCTGAACACTATAAATTCCGGCAAGGTTGGCAAGTACAGAATCGGCGACAGAAATGATCACAGGCGTACTGGTAGAAACGGGGGTGTAGAACCAGGTCAGATTTGCATTGGTCAGCGGGCCTAATTTCAATACCGACCCAGGACAAATAGAGGCATTCGCCGGAAGCTGAACCAGGGGTATGGCATCGATGACAACGAAGATAGATGAACTGCCCGAACACCCTGAAGTACTGGTCTCTGTCACCTTGTAAAATCCTGAATTTGCAGTTATATTCAGCACTGGATCTGTTATATCAGGGCTGAGATTTGTATAAGCACCTGAGCCTGTGGCTGAGTACGTCCAGTGGTAACTAAAATTAGTTCGCGAAGAAACAGAGAGGTGTACCGGGCTGCCGGCACAAACCACTGTCGGGCCGGAAAGATAAATACTTGGCTGGGGTAAGGGTACCACAGTGATATAGGAAGTATCTGAATTCGAGAAACAGCCATTTGGATCCTTCACCTGCATAAAATAATAGCCATCATCTATCACAGTCAGGCTTGATGAAGTTCCGGCAGGGGCAGGCAGTGCCTGGAAATTCCGGTACCATTGATAGGTATCACCTGCAGGCAAGGCAGGGCCTGTATTTAAAAGGGTAATTGAATTTCCTGAACAGATAGATGCATTTGGAGTAATCAGCGGCTTTAAAACAGTAAAGTTTGAGTATGCATACGTAGCCGAGGCTGGGCAAAAATTTTGCGCCGATATCAGCACTTTATAAGTTCCTGAGGAATCTATACCGATCGAACTGAACACCCCTCCTGCAATGGTATGGTAAGCAGCGCTGCCGGCAGGCTTGAAAGACCATTGATACGCCGGATTTGAAGGAGCCGGTGTATTACTGATCAGACTTGTCAGTACTACAGGAACCCCCGGACATGATGAGGGGGTACCGGTTATGTTTACAACCAAGGGTATATTGGTCTTCACCTGGATCACTGAACTCCCTGAGCACCCGCCGCTGGGCTTGTCCTGCAGGCTCACCATGTAAAAGCCAGCTGAAGTTGCCGTATAGGTATTCAGGTTATTGATTCCCGGAGCAGGCGTATAGACGACCCCATCTGGAGAATAGGTCCACTGAAAATTATATCCTGGAGGTGATGTAAGTGTAGTAAAATCACCTGAACAGATGATCTGCTTACCCAGATTTATCAGAGGTGGTTTATATAATGAGATAAAGGCCGTATCTGAGAAGCCGGAACAACCCGCCGGGCTGGTGACCTTTACCGAATAGTAACCTGCAGAAGCCTTGCTTTTAAGCGTATAGGTAGAATTATCAATACCGCTGCTGACGATTTGACTTGCCCCTGCCGGGTTTAAGGAATCAGTCTGGTACCAGGTATACATGCCTCCCGACACAGAATTCAGTACATTGAGTGTAAACGACGAAGCCTTACCCGCACAGAGAACGACTGGGCCTGTTACATTCAGGATCGGGGCAGGTTTGGGATCTACAATGACCGGTAAGGCAAGTGAAGAACCCGTACACCCGTTCGTATTGGTAGCAGTGACCGAATAGCTTCCGCTTAGGGTTGCTGTATAGGTTGCTCCCGTGACACCCTGGATCTGTGTACCATTATTTTTCCAGATGATATTTGTATAATTCGAAGGGTTTTGAACTGTTAACAGCACATTTCCTCCGGAGCAGAACTCCATAGCCGTTTTGGGTTGCAGTACAGGAACAGGCAGCTGGTTCACTTTAATCTGCATAGCTGCAGAAATACCGGAGCAACCATTCAGGTCTTTTATCTGAACCGTATACTGATTTGTACCCAGGGTACTGACACGCAGGGTACGGTTCGTACCTGCGGGCATGGGATTCCCGTTTTCAAACCATTGATATGATGGAAACGTAGCAGTCACCTCCATAGTGGTACTGTCTGAAGCACAAAGCACAGAAGGGCCATCAAGCCGTATCTGGGGCGTAACTTTGGGGAATATGTTCACAGAAACGGCAGGGGAAGTATCGCTGCAGCCATTGGCATTGGTGACAACATAAAAGTAACTACCGCTGACCGCAGCGCTCAGCGTGCTGGCTGACTGACCCATCAAAGGGTTGTTATTCAGGTACCAGGCATATGAATATCCTGATTGAATAAAGGCAGAAAGCACAGTAGGTGCACCTCCGCAACTCTGCAAATTCCCTGTAGGGGCATAGGCCTGGGGTTTGGCATTGATGATGACCTGTACAGAATCTGATAGAGTAAAACAACCTGTTGAATTTCTTTCAATTACTGAATAGAAGCCCGTATATCTTGCTATATAAGAGGAGCTATTGCTGTTAGGCTGGGCAATTCCATTCCATTTCCATTGATACGAGAGGCCTGGAATTGCTCCTGTACTTACCGTAACACCGCCAGGGTAACAGACGGGTGCACTTGTACTGGCAGTTACATGGGCTTTGCCGGGAGGATTCATAACAATGACCTGATGAGGGGCTGAGCTACCTGCACATCCAGAAACATTGGTCACTGAGATATAGTAAAAACCAGAGAAATGTGCTGCAAAGCTGGTTTTTATAGCTCCGGTTATTGGAGTATAACTACCTGCAGTACCTGTTGCACTCCGATACCATTGATAGGTGACGAAACTGTTAAAAACCCCAAAGGTTGTACTGTCTCCCTGACAGATGATTGAATCAAGTGATTCCTGGACTACAGGGACCGGAACATCATTTATTGCAATATGATAATCTGCAGAATCGGTACAGCTGTTCTTGTCTACAATTGTAAGCGTAAAAAGGCCGCCTGTCTGAGTGACCAGGGTATTGCCTGTAGCGGGCAGGGTAATTTTATGGCCATATGTCCATTTATAGGAGTTTGCAGACACCGGACCTGTGATCGTGGCAGAACTGCCCTGGCAGAGGGTGGCCGTGCCGCCATCCATAAATAAGGTGGGTACCGGATAAATGGTTACCTGGGTACTGTCTGAGGATGAACAGCCAAGGCTATTGGTCTGGACCACTTTATATTTACCGGTCTGGCCTGCATAATATACAGCGGCTGTTGCCCCCTGAATTGCTGCTCCGTTCAGATACCATTGAATAGCTGCAGTACCGGCGATGCTCAGCTGCACTTTCATGCCTGCACACATAGCTTCCGGTCCATTGGCTGTTATTTTAGTTACCGGGCTGCTCAGTATAAGTACGTTGGCCGTATCTGTGGTAGTACATTTGGTAATACTTCCCTGATAGGTATAGTAAAGCGTATCAGAAGTATGTACAAGAGCTGAAGGATCAAAGGTATTTCCAGTCACGCCCGTACCACTGAACTGGCCACCAGCAGGGTTTCCATAAGGCACAAGGTTTACCAGCCCGCCATTGCGGCATATTGCTTTGGGAGGTGTAAATGTTAACGGTTGTGTCTGAATGACCAGGGTAAGGGGTACGCTTGCCATGGTGCAGTTATCGTTCTTGATATTATTTACGCTCCCTGCAACCCGGCAGCGGAACTGAAAATTATTCTGGTATTGCTGCACCTTTACGATCGAATAGATAGAATCGTTTGCCCCCGAAATATCGGCCCAGTTTTTACCCCCATCAATACTTTGCTGCCATTGAAAAAAAGGTGTTGTATAACCTGGACGTTTCTGAATTGCCTGAAAACTGATACTATTGTTCAGGCAGACGGGCCCTGTTGGTCCGAAGGGTGCTATATAAGGCCCACAGGCCTGTACGGAGATATCGTCAATGGCCAGGTCATTGCCGCAACCTCCCGGGTTAATATTTCTCAGCACTACATTGACCGTAGAATAATTTCCGGTATTAAAAGAAAAAGTATATCCTCTCCATTGCGGGTTTGGAATGTTCTGTGCAGCAATATCTCCGGTAGACAGTGAAGAGAGAATATTACCAAGCGTATCCTGTACCTCAAAACGCACATTGGCAGGCAAGGGTGCTCCTCCACAAATGGAAAAAGATCCAGGCCCGTTTACCTCTACAAGAAAAGCGCTGAACTTAAAATTTGTATTATAACAGAGATTTGAAACTTTTCTTTTATAGAATATATTCGGGGCATAGCTGGCATTTACAACGAGCATTTTCCCGTTTACATCGCCTGTATGGTCATGGATATCAACCCAGTTCCCTTTGGCAATCATCGGGCTTGTTGCAATTGTATAATGATTATCCTGCACATTCCCTGCCGGACTGTCGAAGATGTATGCAGTAGCACCTGTCGTATAATCAGTGCCGGTACCATTATCCACTGTAAGGGCAGGCCCAAGTGTGGTACCATTACCAAAAGTTTCCATAAAGAGGCTAGGACCATAGCCGCTGCCACATTGTGCATGAACACTAAAACTACCGGAGCCGAGAATAGCCAGCAG
>JAYWCR010000122.1:0-3570 GCA_043780395.1 Sphingobacteriales bacterium | reverse complement strand
AAGCTGAAGACGCTTCCCTGGATATCACCCATAAAGTTCCTCTTTATGATGAGGTTGATAAACTGGGTAAAGACAGGGATAAGGAACTTGAAAAAGTACTGATGCTGGTTCTTCCTGAAGCATTTGCTGTCATGAAAGAAACAGCCCGTCGTTTCACAGAAAATGCAACCATTGAAGTAACTGCTTCCGACTTTGACCGCGAGCTGGCCCAAAAGCATGATTTTGTATCTGTCAACGGTACAAAAGCTATTTATAAAAATAGCTGGGCAGCTGCAGGAAGCATGATAACCTGGGATATGGTGCATTATGATGTACAGCTGGTCGGAGGAATTGTCTTACATGAAGGCAAAATCTCTGAAATGGCTACAGGTGAAGGGAAGACCCTTGTTGCTACACTCCCTGTTTTTCTCAATGCCCTTGCCGGAAACGGTGTGCATCTGGTCACAGTGAACGATTATCTGAGCCGTCGTGACAGTGAATGGATGGGTCCTTTATATATGTTCCATGGACTGCAGGTCGATTGTATTGACAAGCATGAGCCAAATTCAGAAGAAAGGCGCCAGGCTTACCTTGCAGACATAACATTCGGTACAAATAATGAATTTGGCTTCGATTATCTCCGTGATAATATGGCCCGCAGTACAACTGACCTTGTTCAGCGAAAACTTCATTTTGCCATTGTCGATGAGGTAGATTCAGTATTGATTGATGACGCCAGAACTCCCCTGATCATTTCAGGGCCTATTCCCAGAGGCGATGAGCATGAATTCTATGATCTGAAGCCCCGCATTGAGCGGCTTGTAAATGCTCAGAAAGCCTTTACCAATGGAGCACTTTCTGAAGCCCGTAAATTACTTGCCGAAAAGGATGAAGTAGCCGGCGGACTTTCTTTACTGAGAGTTCACCGCGGCCTTCCAAAGAGCAAACCCCTTATCAAATTTCTGAGTGAGGCCGGTATCAAGCAGGTTCTGCAGAAAACCGAGAACTTCTATATGCAGGATCAGTCAAAAGATATGCATAAGGTTGATGCCGAGTTATTTTTTGTGATCGATGAAAAGAACAATCAGATTGAGCTTACCGAAAAAGGGATTGAACTGATCACCCGCTCAGGTGAGGATACACAGTTCTTTGTAATGCCAGATGTGGGTCTGGAAATTGCCAATATCGAAAAGAGTGAAATTGCTGAAGAAGAAAAAGCTGCCCGTAAAGAGGAGCTGATGCGCGATTTTGCTATCAAGTCTGAACGGATCCATTCCATCAACCAGTTATTAAAAGCCTATACCTTATTTGAGAAGGATACAGAATATATTCTTGATGATGGGAAGGTGAAGATCGTCGATGAGCAGACAGGTCGTGTTCTGGAAGGACGTCGCTATTCAGACGGTCTGCATCAGGCTATTGAGGCTAAAGAAAACGTAAAGGTTGAAGATGCTACCCAGACTTATGCTACGGTAACCCTGCAGAACTATTTCCGCATGTACCATAAGCTATGTGGTATGACGGGTACTGCAACTACCGAAGCTGGTGAATTCTGGCAGATCTATAAGCTGGATGTGGTAGAAATACCCACTAACCGTAAAGGTGTCCGGAAAGATGAAGAGGATATGGTTTATAAAACCATCCGTGAAAAATACAATGCAGTAGCAGATGAAATTGTTAAGTTAACGACAGAAGGCCGCCCTGTACTTGTTGGTACTACCTCCGTTGAAATTTCAGAACTCCTGTCCAGGATGCTGAAACTAAAGGGGATCAGACATAATGTTCTGAATGCCAAAATGCACCAGAAAGAGGCTGATATTGTTGCTGAAGCAGGTAAGAAAAGTACGGTGACCATTGCAACCAATATGGCGGGCCGTGGAACAGATATAAAACTTGGGCCTGAGGTTAAAGATTCAGGTGGTCTTGCCATCATTGGTACCGAGCGTCATGAATCACGCCGGGTTGACCGCCAGCTGCGCGGACGTTCAGGAAGGCAGGGAGACCCAGGTTCATCCCAGTTCTATGTTTCTCTTGAAGACAACCTGATGCGTCTGTTCGGCTCAGACCGGATAGCCAGCCTGATGGACCGTATGGGTCTTGAAGAAGGAGAGGTTATTCAGCATTCCATGATCTCCAAGTCCATTGAAAGGGCACAGAAGAAAGTAGAAGAAAATAATTTCGGTATCCGCAAACGCCTGCTGGAGTATGACGACGTCATGAACTCGCAGCGTACGGTGATCTATTCGAAGCGTCACAATGCACTTTTCGGCGAGCGCCTCGAAGTAGACCTTCAGAATGCCATTTTCGATACGGTGGATGACCTGGTAAGAAGTTATCAGGAGGAAGGGAATTTCGAAGGATTCAGGGTTGAAGTGATCCGCATCTTCTCTTTTCTGAGCGAAACGATCAATGAGGCTGAATTCAAAAGCATGAAGCCTGAAGCACTCAGCCAGCATTTATTTGAAGAGCTGCTTGACTTCTACCATGAAAAGACAAACCGCATTGCTGAAAATGCAATGCCGGTTATAGATGATATCTATAAGAACAGCAACCAGAATATTGAGAATATCATTATTCCGTACAGCGATGGGAGTATTACGTTTCAGATCCCTGTAAATCTTGAGAAAGCGCATCTGACTGCCGGAGCAGAGATCATTAAAGCCTTCGAGCAGGCAATTTCCCTTGATATTCTTGATGATGCCTGGAAAGAGCATCTTCGCGAAATGGATGAACTGCGCCAGTCAGTCCAGAATGCTGTTTATGAGCAGAAAGATCCTTTGCTGATCTATAAATTTGAATCCTATAAATTATTCCAACAGCTTATCACCAACATTAATCGTGATACTGTCAGCTTTTTGTTCAAGGGAGCTATACCCGTTCAGCAAGAGAATCCAGGTCATGTAGCGCGGCCTCCACAGGCTAAAGCTGATATGCCCAAGCTGACTCTCAGCAAGCCTGAATTTGGTAGCGAGCAGGATTCAGACGGCGATACGCAACAGATCGTAAAAGCCCAGCCTGTGCGTGCCGAGCAACGAACTGGCCGAAACGATCTATGCCCTTGTGGAAGTGGAAAAAAATATAAAAATTGTCATGGGCAGGGAGAATTCTGAATGTGAACTATGATTAAGCATATCGCATACTTCACTCTTTGCCTGGGGATACTAGCAGTTACTGGTTCAAAAGGCCAGGCCCAGACAACGAGTGAACGGCCATCTACTCCCCTTCAGGTTAACCAGGATCCCAGGCTTGATGATATTATTGCCAAACGGATTGAATTTAATAAACGCCTGGCAGTTTCTTCGCAAGGATACAGGATCCTGATTTATTCAGGCAAACAGAGACAGGCAGCCTATTCTGCACAAGGGTTGTTTAAGCGTGCATATCCAGAACAGGAAACTTACCTAACCTATGCATTTCCTAATTTCAGGGTCACTGCAGGTGATTATAAAAACAAGGAAGACGCTAGCCGAATGCTGACCGAACTTGAAAGACTGCTGAATGACCAGTCATTACTGATCGTTCCACAAAAAATTGATCTTACAAAAGTGATTGACCAGGACGCCCAATGAGTATTTCAATAGAAGATAAAAT
>JAYWCR010000121.1:0-3737 GCA_043780395.1 Sphingobacteriales bacterium | reverse complement strand
TGTTCGTGAATCTTTTCCAACTACAATCACCTTAAGTTCTTCCTTATGGCTGATCTGTGAAATTTCTCCGATCACAGGTGCACCTACCAGGGTCTGGATCTCATTCAGGGAAGAAACCGTTGAATTAAGGGATTCACGTACATACATAATTAATAAAGCCAGCCCCAAGCCTCCAAGCAGGCAAATTATATATACACTGGAATAAACCGGTGAAACAAGCCCAATATTTTCAGCTTTTTCCAAAATCTGGGTACTTAAATTATTTGCCGCAGAAGAAACAGCCGTTTCCTCTCTTTTTTGAAGCAGATAAGTATAGATGGCGTTTTTAACCTCCTGCCTGCGGGTGATATCCAGAAGCTTCCTTTCTTTTTCAGGCACGTTCTTTAACTGAACATCTGATCTGGAGATCTGGTCTTCGTAATTTTTTCTGCTTATCCGGTATGAGTTTCTTATGTTCTGAATACTTTCAATTACAGCCGGACGAAGTTTTTCCAGCCGTTGTTTAAGGTAAATAACCTGGGGATTATTGGGGCCTGAAAGATTCTCTACCTTCTCAAGTTCGGCCTCATTCAGAAAAAGCTGGGATAACAACCCGGTTAATCCAGGGCTGCTGAGCTCTACAATGGCCGGGATATTTCTGGTGCCTGAGTTCCTGGCCTGAATATATGTTTCAACCTGATCAAGGATCTTTGACTGATTATCAATCAGGGCTACCTGTCTGTCAAGTTCCTGAACTTTACCAAAATAAACCTGCCCTTCAGCCGGAAGGCTGCTGATGCCCATGGTAGATTTATAGGATTGAAGTTCTTTCTCCACACCACTCAGTTCATCTGCCACCAGGCGTAGCCGCTGGTCAATAAAAGCAATGACGTCTTGCGCTGACCTGCGTTGTTTGGTATAGGTTAAGGAATCGTATACATGGATCATTGAGCCAAGGGTGTGGATAGCTCTTTCCGGAATTTCATCTTTCAGGTAAACATCCAGTATTTCTGATTCTTTACTTTTTGGGATGATTCTGATGGCAGAAACCAGCTGCTGTGCATATTCCCTGGGGGGTACAAGCTGCATGAAAAGCTGCTCCTTATTATTCACAGGAACGGCAGGATTATAATCAAAGGTAAGCCTGCCATATGGGGTAGATACCTGTTTATTGAAAGGATAGGAATGGCCGCCAAAACTCAGTTCTTTTGAACCGGGATTTATCCTGATCGGCACAGTCACGTATTGCTGAATTGAATCTGGATGAGCTGAATAGATACGGACAGGGCTTCCCTGACCATAAAGAGCATGGGTTACGAACCGTCCTTTCTGAATAATGACCGCATAGAGGGCAAGCTTCTTTACTACCGTGGTCAGGCTCTCTTTTGAGCGCATCACCTCTATTTCCTTTTCCAGGGAAGTGTTTCCCTGGTTGTCAAGGCTTATGCGCACGACCCCTTCATTTTTATCCTTGTCGGCCGTACTCTGGTTAATGACGATCCTTGCCTTGGTTTCATAAATGGAGTGCGCATACCTCAGGTACACATAACCAATTCCGAGGCCTACAAGTGCAAAGCCAAGTAAAAATGGAAAATAAGGCAGGAATTTTATTAATATCTGTCTCAGACCAGGTTTCTTTTCGCCCAGGCCCGTTTCGAAGTCTTCTGAATCAGGTATACTCACAGTAAGTTATTGGATTATCTGGTGCGCGTTAATAAAATAATTGAAACGAGAAGAGAAATAATACCGCTGGCCACACCGATATACTGTGTGTATATATCATTCCGGTGTGCATAGCTTGCCTTTACTGGCTCGACATAGATCACGTCATTTGCCTGAAGGTAAAAATAGGGAGAGTTAAAGAGACTCTTGGAGGTAAGATCCACTCTCCCAACCTGTCTTTTACCATTTTTCTCCCTGATCACCATTACATTATCACGCCTGCCCGTGATCCTGAGATCACCACTTTCTCCAAGCGCTTCAAGCAGTGTAAACCGCTCTGTTGGAGGTACCAGTTCGCCAGGGCGGCCTACGTCACCCAGCACAGTAACATGGAAGTTCAGAAATCTCACCTGTACCACAGGGTCTTTAATATACGCCTTCATCCTTGCAGATATGGAATCTTCAAGCTGGCCTCTGTTCAACCCGATAGCCTTCACAAAGCCAATAAGGGGCAGTTCT
The DNA here is from genome assembly GCA_043780395.1 of Sphingobacteriales bacterium. Taxonomy (GTDB): domain Bacteria; phylum Bacteroidota; class Bacteroidia; order Sphingobacteriales; family Sphingobacteriaceae; genus JANLVJ01. Next base: position 1,577 of record JAYWCR010000121.1, on the reverse strand, counting down.
ACTTTTCCACTGGAGTTAACAAGATAACCACCGGTATTTGCCCCTGCCGAAACTCCTGCCCCTGAAGTGGAAGCACCACCGCCTCCATTGATCATGGCTCCATCTGCGGGGTTCAGGCTGGAGATCTTGATACTTAAAAGGTCGTTGATCTGGATCCTTGCCTCAAATACAACTTTTGACGACGAGATACTTCTGTCTGTTGAATCTTTGATATTATTCATGTAGACTACATTATTACGTGTAGCTGTACATGAGAATAAACAAAAGGATACATAAAAACAGAACAGGCTTCCTGAAAAACACCTTTGTACCGGGCCATACCTTGAAAGAAAATTATTCATTAGTTGTCGGAGAATATTTGGTATATCAAATAGTAACAGCACTTTCCAAACTATTCTGAATGCTATAAAAAGAATTTAATTTTATGTAAAATGGTCGCAATCTATTTTATTATTCCTATTTATAAGCTTTATTTTTGCTTGCTTTCATACATATGGAAAAAAATATCTACGCTGTTTATATCAAACCTATCCTGGGTTTTAGCTGGTCACTGCTAGCGATACTAATTTTATCACCTCTTTTAATCGTTTTAGCAGCAGTACTTTCAGTGGCAAATAAAGGCAAAGTTTTCTTCTTCCAAAAAAGAACCGGTAAATATGGTATTTATTTTACAATCGTAAAATTCAAAACCATGAATGACCGTAAGGACAAAAAAGGAAATTTATTACCTGATAATGAACGTCTCACCTTTATTGGAAAAATAATCCGCAATACATCCATGGATGAACTGCCCCAGTTATTCAATGTACTGAAAGGTGAAATGAGCTTTATCGGACCCAGACCCCTGCTGCCTGAATATCTGCCTCTTTATACGCCGGAGCAACTCCGCAGACATGATATAAAACCTGGTATAACCGGATGGGCACAGATCAATGGACGCAATGCCATAAGCTGGGAAGAGAAGTTCAGGTATGATGTCTGGTATGCAGATCATATAAGTGCATCTCTTGATCTGAGGATTGTGCTTATGACCATAGGAAAGATTTTGAAACGCGAAGGAGTAAACGCCGGCGCACAGGTAACAATGGATCGATTCAGAGGAACAAAAAAATGATTTATTTAATCGGAGCTGGTGGCCATGCCAGGGTTATCACAGAAATATTGGAAATGACAGGAAATGCCCCGGGGGGTGCTTTTGATACAGACCTGACAAAATCATTATTTAATTACCCCATTTATCAGTTCCCTGGCCCCTTTGATCCACTGAATGACAAGCTCATTATCTGTATAGGAGATAATAAGATCCGCCTGAAGCTCGCATCTATGTATGGAGCTTTTGATTTTGCCATGGCTATTCACCCGGCCACTAATATCTCTCCCCGGGTGATCCTGGGTACAGGCACTATTGTCATGGGCGGTGTGCTGGTAAATTCTGGTTCTGTGATTGGGAAACATTCCATTTTGAACAGCAATGCATCTGTTGACCATGATTGCATACTGGGAGATTTTGTGCATATCTCCCCAAATGTTACGCTCTGCGGAGGCATTCATATAGGTTCAGGCACACATATTGGGGC
>JAYWCR010000120.1:0-8734 GCA_043780395.1 Sphingobacteriales bacterium | reverse complement strand
GCATCCATAAAGATGGTGCGGATGAGTACATTAAAGTCGAAATTACCTTTTACATCGATAAAGCCGGCCGATCCTGCATACATGCATCTGGAACTGCTTTCATAGGTATCAATAAGTTCCATGGCAGAGATCTTGGGTGCCCCTGTCATGGACCCCATGGGAAAGCTGGCACCGATGATCTCCTCAAGGCTTGTGAATGGTTTAATCTCGGCCTGAATGGTTGAGATCATCTGGTAGACCTGGGCAAAGGGAAACACAGAGGCAAGCCTGGTTACCTGCACCGTACCTGGCAGGGCAATGCGGGAAAGGTCATTGCGCACCAGATCCACGATCATAATATTTTCAGCCCTTTCTTTTTCATTATGCTCAAGCTCCAGAGCAAGGGATTTGTCTTCCCCGGGGTTTGAGCCCCGGCGGATCGTTCCTTTGATAGGCTCGGAGATGAGTGTATTGCCTTCTTTTTTCAGGAACCGCTCCATAGAGGAGCTAATTATATAGGAATCAAGGTATTTGAAGAGCATGGAAAACGGAGCAGGCGATGCCTTGTTCAGGTTCAGATAGACCTGTTCAGCATTAAGTTCTGTATTTTCCAGGTAAAATTCCTGGCAGAAGTTCAGCTCATAAATATTTCCTGCTTTAATATGTTCCTTGATCATCCCGGCCTTTTCCAGGTAGGAGGCACGGGTTTCCCTTGTTTTCAGGGTCGGGCCCTTCGGGGGCATGGCTGTCATGGACTTTGATACTATGGCAGGCAAAGAGCCAGAAAGCAGGGTTATCAGGGCGGCAAGTTCCGTACATGGATGCTGCAGGTCAACGGGCCCGGGAGTTTCAAGCATGATCTTCCCTTCTTGTAAATGGAGCAGAAAGCGGGGCAGAAAGAAGTAGATCAGGGGGAAGTCAAACGCCCGTTCATGCCGGGAGCCAAGGGCTTCAAGCTCATTTTTCAGCTCATAGTTGAACATGCCGAAAAGACTTGCCTCGTACTTCTGATGGAATCTGTCAAGGTCAGCAAGGTCTTTTGTGGCCAGCTCATCCTGGACACCACAGGCCAGAAGCGTGCCTGATGACCAGGCATTGCCAAAAGAGTTTGTATTCAGCAGGCAGTATGAATCAAAAGTGCCGGCCCAGGCCAGCACTTTTGATAAACGCTCCTCTGCAGGTAGCAAATAAGGAATTTCTGTAAAATAAGACATATTATTTCAGCCTATGAACGGCTGATCTCAATTCTGATGCATATGCAGGGTCTGGGTACGGTCCGGACCTACAGACAGGTAATCAATAGGTACGCCCAGTTCCTGCTCAAGGTAAAGCACATAGGCCTTTAATTCTTCAGGAATAGCATCTGCCTCCGTAATACCTGTAAGATCAGCAGCCCAGCCTTTAAACGTTTTATATATAGGTTTAATGGCTTCCTGGCATATATCATAAGGTATACGGTCATATACCTGACCATTGATCTCATAATGGGTACAGACGCATATTTCTTCAAATCCACTCAGTACATCAGCCTTGGTCATGACCATGCCGGTCACTCCGTTGAGCATGATGGCATACTTAAGGGCAGGAAGGTCAATCCATCCGCAGCGGCGGGGACGGCCCGTAGTGGCACCAAATTCATTGCCCAGGCGGCGCAGTTCTTCACCTGTTTCGTCAAGAAGCTCTGTAGGGAAGGGGCCTCCACCCACACGGGTGCAATAGGCCTTGAAAATTCCGATCACCTGACCAATGGTTGAGGGCGAAACCCCCAGGCCTGTGCAGGCTCCTGCAGCAATAGTGCTGGATGAGGTCACAAAGGGGTATGAGCCAAAATCAATGTCCAGCATGGAACCCTGAGCTCCTTCGGCAAGGATCTTTTTCTTGCTGCTGATGGCATCATTGATCAGGTATTCGCCATCAACCAGCACAAGCTGTTTGATCAGCTCTACTCCTTCAAAAAATGCTTTTTCTCGGCTCTCCAGGTCATACTCAAAAGAATAATGAGAAAGGATCTGCTGATGCTTGGCCCTGATACGGTTGTATTTTTCCATAAAATCAGCAGCGATCAGATCTCCGATGCGAAGACCGTTCCTGCCTGTCTTATCCTGATAAACAGGTCCGATACCCTTCAGTGTCGATCCTATCTTGGCATTTCCCATAGCATGCTCATAGGCAGCGTCAAGGATCTGATGGGTAGGAAGAATCACATGTGCTTTTTTTGAAACCAGCAGATTTTTTAAGGAAATTACATCCAGGCCATGTTTTGCAAGGTTATCAATTTCCTTCTTCAGACTGGCAGGGTCAATCACCACCCCATTGCCGATCAGGTTAATGGAATGGGTATTGAAAATTCCAGAAGGAATGGTATTCAGTACAAATTTTTGCTTGTTGAATTCAAGCGTATGCCCGGCATTCGGGCCACCCTGAAACCTGGCAATTAAATCATATTGCGGACAAAGCACATCAACAATTTTTCCTTTGCCTTCATCGCCCCATTGAAGGCCAAGCAGAACATCAACTCCCATATTAAATCAAAAATTAGGTATTAGTTATATTGCCGGGGTACTGGATTTCACCGGCAGGCAGGCTCAGTTCTTTGAAAGATTATCACATGAGCCCAGTTTAAGTTTATTGCAGGAACCATAAAGGTTCAGGGAATGGTGGCGGATCTCAAACTGAAGAAGCTCACCCATGGTTGACTGGATCTGCTGGATCCGGGGGTCGCAGAATTCAAGCACCTTTCCGCAGTCAAGACAAATGATATGATCATGCTGCCTGTATCCATATGATTTTTCGAACTGCGCCATATTTTTCCCGAACTGATGCCTGGTGACCAGGTCACAGGATACCAGAAGCTCCAGGGTATTGTATACAGTAGCCCTGCTGACCCTGTATTTTTTGTTCTTCATATGGATATAGAGTGATTCTACATCGAAATGATCTGTTCTGGAGTATATTTCTTCCAGAATGGCAAAACGTTCGGGTGTTTTTCGTAAGTTTTTGTTTTCGAGATAGGCTTCAAAAATCTTTTTTACCAAACCGGCGGTATCGGTTGTCATCGTAAATGAAATTAAAAACAAAAATAGCAAAGCTGAGCGAATAAATCACCCATGCTTTTTAATCTTTTTAGTTCTGTGCTGAATCGAACCTGTTTACGGTGAGAATTCCATTGATCTGCTTCAGTCTTTTTATCAGATTGTCGAGGTGATCAGTGTCATTTACATACACCATAATGGCCCCTTCAAAGATCCCATCATTTCCCTCCACAGTTATAGAGCGGATATTTACCTTGAAATCATTTGAAATGACCTTGGTAATATTGCTGATAACACCCACATCATCTATTCCTTTTACCCTGATACCGGTCAGGAAAGCAATCTCCTGCTGGTTAGTCCAGCGGGCCTTTACGATCCGGTAACCAAAGCTGGAGAGAAGTTTGGCCGCATTCGGGCAGTTCGTGCGGTGGATCTTGATACCCTCGCTGACAGTGACAAAACCAAATACATCGTCTCCGGGTATGGGATTGCAGCAGGGTGCCAGTTTATAGTCAAGCTTCTGAAGGTCATCACCAATCAGCAGGTCTGCATCTTTCTGGGCTGAGCGGAAAAGACTTTCAAAATTATTATGTTCAATTTTTTCAGGCAGTTTTGTTTCCACTGCCTTTTCAGCTACCAGGTATTCACGCAGGTCTTTTAGTTCAATTCTTCCCTGGGCAACCTCATAAAAAAGATCCTGGGTACTGGTAAGCTTGAAATAATAAGAAAGCTTGTGGATATTGGCAGAATTGTACTGGATTTTCAGCGACTTCATCTTGCGCTCAAGAATTTCCTTGCCATCATCGGCGATCTTGCGCCTTTCTTCTTTCAAAGCTGCCTTGATCTTTGATTTAGCCTTGGCAGTGATGACAATATTCAGCCAGTCTTCCTTGGGTGACTGCTTGCCTGAAGTAATGATCTCAACCTGGTCTCCATTCTGTAGCACATGGGCCAGCGGTACAAGTTTATGGTTTACTTTGGCACCGATACACCTGCATCCGATATCAGAATGGATCTCAAAGGCAAAATCCAGAGCTGTTGAATTGGTAGGAAGTTTGATCAGGGCACCTTTGGGCGTAAAAATGAAGATCTCATCGGAGAAGAGATTCATCTTGAAATCGTCCAGAAAATCAAGGGCATTGGATTCAGGGTTCTTCAGCATATCACGCACCTTGCGCACCCATTCATCGAGCCCGTTATCGGTTGACGATTCTTTATATTTCCAATGCGCCGCAAAGCCTTTTTCAGCGATCTCATTCATGCGCTCGGTACGGATCTGTACCTCTACCCATTTTCCTTTCGGACCCATGACCGTTGTATGCAGGCTTTCATATCCATTTCCCTTGGGTGAGGAGATCCAGTCACGAAGCCTGTCCGGATTGGGATGGTAGAAATCGGTGACCACGGAATAAGCTTTCCAGCAGTCTGCTTTTTCCTGGTCGGGCTGGCTCTCCAGAATAATGCGGATAGCAAACAGGTCATAGACTTCATCAAAGGGAATTCCCTTCTTTTTCATCTTTGTCCAGATACTATGGATAGACTTTGGCCTGCCAAGCACTTCTGATTTCAGGTGATGGTCATTCAGGGCCTTTTGAATAGGGTCGACAAATTCACGGATGAAACGGCTGCGGTCGGCCTTGGTTTCAGCCAGCTTCCGGGCAATGAACTTATAGGTCACCATTTCCGTAAACTTCATGGAAAGGTCTTCAAGCTCAGATTTTATAGCGTAAAGGCCCAGCCTATGGGCAAGGGGTGCATATAGATAGGCTGTTTCTGAAGAAATCTTCAGCTGCTTGTCACGGGGCATCGATTCCAGCGTGCGCATATTATGCAGCCGGTCGGCAAGTTTGATCAGAATAACCCGTACATCATCGGCAAGGGTAAGCAGCATCTTGCGGAAATTTTCGGCTTGTATGGAGCTGGTCTGGTCAAAGACGCCTGAAATTTTGGTCAGCCCGTCAATAATGGTGGCTACTTTTTTTCCAAAATCGTGCTCAATGGTTTCCAGGCTTATATGGGTATCTTCAACCAGGTCATGCAATAAGGCGCAGACAATGGAAGTTGTACCAAGTCCAATTTCTTCGGCAGCGATCTGCGCTACGGCAATGGGATGGAATATATAAGGTTCACCGGATTTACGGCGCATATCTTTATGTGCCTCCAGGGCCATATCAAATGCCTTGCGGATCATCTGCCGGTCACCTTTTTCCATAGAGGCCCTGCAGGCCCTTAAAAGTGCTCTGTAGCGTTTAAGAATTTCCTGCTTTTCTGCCTGTTCATCAATCAAAAGTTCCTGCATAGCTAGTTCCCTGTCCCCGTGTACGTAAAACTTTTTACAAAAGTTCACGTATGTAATAATAAGGAAAATGAATTAGTTTTGTGTTAATTTAGAATGATGTGCCATGAAATGATTTCAGAGTTTACGGGTTCCTTCTTTGTAAAAAAGGGGTCTATGAGCTTCCATGACATTTTTCGTAAATTTTCAGCTCTTCTTCCGGCCTTTTTTCTTTGCCTTTTCTCCCTTTCTTCATTTTCTCAAACAAAGCCTTCCAGAGCCCCCGGACCAGCCATTTCCATCGATCCCAGGGTAGGCAGAAATGATACGATCATCTTGCAGGCGGTAGTGATAAACGGAGATACCATGGGTCATATCTGGATCGGCAATGTGGATGTAGCAGATAAAATGATCTATCGTACAGATCAGGAAAAGATGAACTACCTGCGCCTCAAGCATGATGTGCTGACTGTTCTTCCCTATGCAAGGTATGCCGGATACCGGTTTAAGGCTCTTGAGCAGCAACTTGCCCAGACCACGGAGGCCAAAAAGAAAAGGCAGCTCATCAAAGCGCTTGAAAAGGAGATCCGCCAGAACTATGCAGCTGCCCTGACTAACCTGACCATCACCCAGGGCCGCATTCTGATTAAGCTCGTAGACAGGGAAACAGGCAAAACCAGCTATAGCATCGTTAAAGAAATGAAAAGTGGTTTCTCAGCCTTTGTCTTTCAGTCTGTAGCAGGCTTGTTCGGTGATAATCTGAAAGATCATTATGATCCTGTTCAGGACAAGGATATTGAATTTATCATTCAGTCAATAGGCGCCTATTGAAGGGCCTCAAACCCGCCTCTTAAAACAAAGCCTCCTTTTTTTCAGTTAGCTTTACAAACAAATTGTTTTTATGGCTACAGTATTTGATTTTAAAGCCCGTAAAATTAACGGAGAGGAATTTTCTCTGGAATCATACAGGGGAAAGGTACTTCTGATCGTAAACACCGCTTCTGAATGTGGCTTCACCCCGCAGTTAAAGGAGCTTGAGGCTTTATACGAAGAATATAATAACCGTGATTTTGAGATCCTGGCCTTTCCTTCCAATGATTTTGGAAATCAGGAACCTCTGGAAGGAAAAGAGCTGGCCAGCTTTTGTGCGCTGAACTTCGGGGTTACCTTTCCGGTATTTGATAAAGTACGGGTGCGCGGCCCTCATGCCAGTGAACTATACCAGTTTTTCGGTGATAAAAAAAGCAACGGTCGTTTTTCATCTACGCCACGCTGGAATTTCCATAAATTTCTGATCAACAGAAAAGGAGAGGTAGAAGATTTTTTCTATCCTTTTACAAAGCCGGGTTCTTCAAGGATCAGAAAGAAGATCCAGAAGCTTCTCAATATGCAGGCCTGAAACAGGGGAGGTCAGGGGTTGATATTTTCAGCGCAGGAGCTGTGCTAAAAATATACCTTTACCGTTTTATCCACCCTTAATCATTCATCCTTGAAACTTGATATTTTAGTGATCGCAGCCCATCCTGATGATGCAGAACTGGGTTGCGCCGGTACTATCCTCACCCATATTGCCGCCGGCCGTAAGGTAGGTGTGCTTGACCTTACGCGCGGTGAATTGGGTACCAGAGGTAATGCTGAACTCAGAATGCTTGAATCTAGAGAGGCTACGCGCCTGATGGGCCTTCATAGCCGCGATAACCTGGGTTTTCGTGATGGCTTTTTCACCAATGATGAGGCACATCAGCTGAAGATCATCGAAATACTCCGGAAATACAGGCCTGAGATCGTGCTGGCAAATTCCATCCATGACCGCCATCCTGACCATGGAAAAGCATCGTCCCTTATTTCCGATGCCTGCTTCTATTCAGGGCTGAGGCGTATTGAAAGTATGCATGAAACTGAGGTTCAGCAGGCCTGGCGACCCAAAGTAGTCTACCATTATATTCAGGACCGCTATATAAAGCCGGATTTTGTTATCGATATCAGCGCCGTAATGGATCAGAAGATCAGCATCATTCAGGCTTTTAAATCTCAGTTCCATGATCCTGAATCTACCGAGCCCCAGACCGTGCTTACCAGTCCCGGTTTTATGGAAAGGGTGCGGTCACGTGCGCGTGAATATGGAAAGGCCGGGGATATGGAATTTGGTGAGGGCTATACGGCTGAACGCATGATCGGCGTAAAGGATCTTTTCAGTCTGATCTGATCCTTAGTTTTTTAGTAAAAAAGCCCCTGAGAGAATAAGATTTTTCAGGGGCTTTTTTGTGGACTACGCCACGTATTACATGTTTTTAAGCAGCGAAATAGCAATTTCCATTCCTTCGTCAATATGGGCAGTATCCATGATCAGGGCAGGCCTGAAACGGATGGTATGCTCACTGCAACCCAGAAAGAGCACATTCTTTGAAACTGCCTGTCTGATAAATGCATCACGCTGTGCGCGGAGATGGAAATCAAAGGCACAGAGCAACCCTCTTCCCCGAACATTGCTGACCAGGGCAGGAAACATCAGCTGAATTTCATTCAGCCTTGTCATCAGGTAGAGGCCATTCTCTGCAGCCTGATCGCAAAGCAGATCTTCTTCAATCACTTCAAGGATTTTGGATGAGCGAACCATATCTACAAGATTACCTCCCCAGGTAGAATTGATCCTGGAGGAAACGGTAAATACATTGTTCTCTATTTCATCAAGCTTCGGGCCGGCAAGGATTCCACAAACCTGCATTTTCTTACCAAAGGCCAGAATATCGGGCCTGGCCTCAGGGCCGAAATGCTCATGTGCCCAGAATTTACCTGTCAGCCCTACACCGGTCTGAATTTCATCATAGATAAGCAAAGCCTCAAATTCATCGCAGAGTAACCTTAGTTTTTCAAAGAACTCAGGCCTTGCATGGTTATCGCCTCCTTCTGACTGAATAGGTTCTACGATAATGGCACATACATCATCAGGGTTTGATTCAAAGGCGTGGCGGATCTGAAGTACGCTCAGGGCTTCGCGCTGCATAAGGTCTTCATATGAAGCATCACTGAAGGGAAATATAATTTTAGGAAATGAAACCCGTGGCCAGTCAAATTTTGCGAACCATTTGGTTTTATCAGCAGTGGTATTGGTCATGCTCATCGTATAGCCCGAGCGTCCGTGGAAGGCCTGGTCAAAATGAATCACTTTATGCCCTTTTTCTTTACGATATCCTTTTTTGAAATTCTTCTGCACTTTCCAGTCCATGGCCGCCTTCAGGGCATTTTCTATGGCCAGGGATCCGCCCGCTATGAAAAAAGCATGGTTCAGATATGAAGGAATCCCCACCCTTGAAAAAGTTTCCAGAAACTGTGCGTACTGAATGGTATAAATGTCTGAATTTGAAGGATTTGTAAGTGCAGCCTGAAAAAGATTATTGCGAAAACTGGCATCACCCGTCATTTTCTCGTGGTTATACCCAAGGGGTAC
>JAYWCR010000119.1:0-9654 GCA_043780395.1 Sphingobacteriales bacterium | reverse complement strand
AAATGCCAGCGCTGCAAATAATCATGTGCTGGATAGTTTGCTAAAACTACCCGAAATTAAACCACGGCAGTTGCCGCCATCTGCTATCCTGGAACAGCGGAAAAATGAACTGGTTAAAATAATCTCCGACTGGGATACCGCCAGAGCCAGCGGTATTTTCGCTGATAATTTTTTCATGGATTATTTTCCTGACAAACTTAAAGCAGAAGCCAGGGAAGCATTTTCCCGGGCCGGCAAAATTATTAGCATAGGTGAGGTAGTTCCTGAAAATGAGCTAAGGGGTTTTTTTATACTACATGGTGAAAATGCGAATATGAAGGTAAGTTTTACCCTGTCACCAGAAAATCCGCCGATGATCCAATATTATCATTTGGAAGTAATGGCGAAATAAAATTAAATGCGAAAGCCTAACTGTAAGACCCGGACCCTAGAAACCCCTGATCAGCGTTTATTGTTATCCTCATATAAAGGTTATGCAACAGTCAGATTTAAAGCGATTCCTGGATGCCCAGGAGCATGATTACGCGACAGCTCTTTTAGAGATCAGGAGCGGCAGAAAGCGTAGCCACTGGATCTGGTATATCTTTCCTCAGATCGCAGGCCTGGGACATAGCGATATGGCCGGCAGATATGCAATTCAAGATCTATCCGGGGCCAGCGCCTACCTTGCTGACCCGGTTTTAGGTTTCCGTCTCATAGAAATCAGCAATGCCTTACTAAGACTTGAAAGTAATAATGCAACGGATGTGATGGGCAGCCCTGACGATATGAAACTGCGCTCTTGCATGACTCTGTTCTCACTTGTTGCAAACGCTGATCCTGTATTTAAGGCGGTATTAGCCAAGTATTTTGAAGGAAAAGCAGATAAGGCAACGCTAGAGCTGGTTTAATCCATAACAAGCACTGTTTTTTGTTACCTTCCTGCATGAAACTGCTGTACACCTTCCTGATCTTTCTTTTTACTGCACAAATTCTTCAGGCCCAGCAGAAGGAAACCCGAAGTCCAAAAAAAATTCTGGTTCTTTCTACTCCGACAAGAGCCGATTCGCTCAGGGGTACATTGAATGCCGAAAGAACCTGGTGGAATGTACTCAGGTATGATATTACAGTAAAACCCGATTTTGCTTTAAAAACGATCAGCGGAAAAACGACCATCAAATACAGCGTGGTAAAGAACTATGCTGCAAGTATCATGCAGGTTGATCTGCAGGAACCCCTGATCATTGACAGCATTCTCTATAATACCCTTCAAAAAGCAGATTTCAAAAAAGATGGAAATGCCTGGCATGTGCATCTTCCCCGGCAAAAACTTACAGCCTCAAACAGTCTTACCGTTTATTACCATGGGCAGGTACATGCGGGTATTCATCCACCCTGGGACGGTGGCTGGATCTGGAAACGTGATAGCCTGAATAATCCCTGGATGAGTGTAGCCTGTCAGGGCATAGGGGCCAGTATCTGGTTCCCCTGCAAAGATCATCAGAGTGATGAACCTGATAACGGAGTCTCTGTAAGTATGATCGTTCCCGACACCCTGGTTGGTGTAGCCAATGGACGCCTTCAATCAAAGAGAGATAATAAAGATGGTACCCTTACCTATACCTGGGAGGTGACCAGTCCCATCAATAATTATGATATCATTCCGTATATCGGAAAGTATGTAAACATCAGTGAAGTCTACAAAGGCGAAAAGGGAAATCTTGACCTTAATTACTGGCTGCTGCCTTATAACGTTGCCAAAGCAAAGGTGCATATGTTTCCTGAAGTCCACCGGATGCTGGAAGCACATGAACATTGGTTTGGACCATATCCTTTCTATGAAGATGGGTATAAGCTGGTTGATGCCCCCTATGAAGGCATGGAAAACCAGAGTAATATTGCCTATGGAAATGGGTATCAGAACGGGCAGGAAGGCAGGGATGCATCAGGCACGGGCTGGGGCATGAAATGGGATCTGATCATCATTCATGAAAGTGCTCATGAGTGGTGGGGGAATAATATTACCACCAAAGATATGGCTGATATGTGGGTGCATGAGGGGTTTGGAAATTACAGCGAAACCCTGTTCACTGAATACTGGTACGGGAAAGAGGCCGGCATTCAATATAATGTAGGGATCAGAGAGGGAATAAAAAATACCTTTCCGATTATAGGTCGCTACGGTATCAATGACCAGATCAACAAGCGCTGCAGTGATATGTATCCCAAAGGTGGAAACCTGCTCCAGAATATCCGTCATAGTATGAATGACGATGAAAAGTTCAGGAGTATTTTAAGAGGCCTGGGTAAAACGTTTTACCATCAGACAGTTACTACTACAGAAATTGAACACTATATGAGCCGTCAGGCAGGTGTTGATTTTTCGAGAGTATTCGACCAGTATCTGCGAACTATCCAGATACCACGGTTTGAATTCAGTATTGAACCAGACGGTAATACTGTTTCTTTCCGGTATACCAACTGCATCCAGGGCTTTAACTTACCGCTGGTGCTGGTGAAGGGAACAGACAGCATCCGCATACTTCCGACAACAAACTGGAAAAAAATACAGGTTACAGGTAATCAAGTGGCCCTGTTTAATAAAACCGATATTGAAAATAGGTACTATATGGGGGTGCAAAATGTAGTGAAATAGATTCGTTTAGCTTCCCGATGATGCCAGTTTATATTTTATTACGGTTACGCAACTGTTTTAAGGCACCGCTTGACCATAAAGCCCAGACGAACAGTACAGGCTGAAAAAAGAGCCTGATGAATCTTGATCTGTCATTATTCAGGTGGAAGGCCGAAGTATGGTTGAGGTATTGCGCAATATTGCCGGGGAAAATCAACAGGTAAAATAGGGCCAGGGCAAATCCAACTTTAATTCTTTCCTTTTTCCAGAATACAAGACTTAAGCCCAGACATGCTTCTACAAGTCCGGATATTATAACAACAAGGTCTTTATTCAAAGGCAACCAGTCTGGTACCTGTGCCTGGAAATCTGTCCTTAAAACAGTTAAATGTCCAACAGCGGCGAGCGTCATCAGCGTGCCTAATAGTATTCTGAAGCTCTTTTGCAGGGTATTTGTTTGTGCTGGATCTACGATCATTAATCTTTAAATATTACTGCCCTTTATTTTTGCCCGAAAAAAGAGCTTTCATGCAAAGTTTAATATAGTCAGCCATCGTTCATCAAGCTCTTCATGATTATAACAAAGCTGTCTACACTGAAGTTTCGTTAATTTTCAACTAGACTACATCCTCCAAAAGCTAAGTCAGCAAACGCTTCGTTTTCTTACAATGGAAGCCTGGCAGGTCCTTGTAGTTTTGTTCAGCAAATCTTAAGAATAAAAATTCAGGCTATGAAACTACATACCATTTTAGGCGCTAACGGAACTATCGCCACAGAACTAATTCCTGTTCTTCAAGCACATGATATAGACATCAGGCTGGTATCCAGAAACCCCAGGCAACTAGAAGGTACAGAATCAGTAAAGGCTGATATGCTCATTTACGATCAGGTTTTAAAAGCAGTACTGGGCTCCGAGGTTGTTTATCTTGTTTTAGGAATTACTTATAATGCAGCAGTATGGGAGAAGGAGTGGCCTGTAATTATGCGCAATGTGATCGGCGCCTGCAAAGTAACAGGTGCAAAGCTGATCTTTTTTGATAATGTCTATATGTATGGCAGGGTCAAGGGAGTCATGACCGAAGAAACGCCGTACCTTCCCTCGAGTCGTAAAGGGTGCTTACGTGCCGATATTGCCCGCATGTTACTGCAGGAAATGGCTGCTGGTACGATCAAGGCTGCTATTGCAAGAGCCGTAGACTTTTATGGGCCCCGTGTAACAGACAAAAGCCTTGCAAGTATTCTTGTATTCGATAAAATGAAAGAAGGTAAAAGTGCCCAGTGGTTCATCAATGCAGACGTGCTACGCTCCTTTAACTATACTCCTGATGCTGCCGAAGCACTCTATTTGCTTACAACCGATGAAAGATCATACGGTCAGGTCTGGCACATGCCATCATCAAAACCGCTCACAGGCAGGCAGTTTATTAAACTGGCGGCAAAATACATGAAGGCTTCTGATAAAGTGACCGTATTACCTAAATGGCTGCTGAAGGTGATTGGCTGGTTCAATCCTTTCATGAAAGAGGCCTATGAGCTGAATTATCAGAACGAGTTTCCGTTTGAATTCAGCTCGGCAAAGTTTGAGAAAGCTTTTAATTATACGCCCACCTCTTATGAAGATGCGGTTAAAACTACCGCCGAATGGTTTCTTGAAAAATAAAATCATTCTTGTCCCAACCGGCCCTCTATAAAGTCTGTCTCGCCCCCATTAAGGGCTTATAAATCGTAAAAGCTGGTCTGGCAAACCCTGTAAGGTCAATAAAATGCGAATAAGCTGAATACCCTGAAAACAGAAATCTTATTTTGTTTCAGGCAGAAGGTAAATAGATTCCTCCTCACAATTCTTCCAAAAGAAAAAATACAGTTAAATTTGCCGCTACATTCTGTGTGGAAACAGGATTATTACGCTAAAACCTTACAAAACAATGGAAAAAGACCCGAATGACATTGCAAATTGCCCCTTTCACAATGGTAGTTTAAAGCAGGAAGTGAGCGGTGGAGGCACCAGAAACACAGACTGGTGGCCAAAACAGTTAAAATTAAATATTCTACGCCAGCATTCTTCTCTGTCAAACCCGATGGATGAAGAATTCAACTATGCCGAAGCTTTTAAAAGCCTTGACCTGGAAGCAGTAAAATCTGATCTGCATGCATTAATGACAGATTCACAAGATTGGTGGCCCGCTGACTTTGGTCATTACGGACCATTATTCATCCGTATGGCATGGCATAGTGCAGGAACCTACCGTGTAGGTGATGGACGTGGCGGTGCAGGTTCAGGACAGCAGCGTTTTGCGCCTTTGAACAGCTGGCCCGATAACGTGAACCTTGACAAAGCTCGCAGACTGCTATGGCCTATCAAGCAAAAATATGGTAACAAGATTTCCTGGGCCGATCTGATGATCCTTACAGGAAATGTGGCCCTGGAATCTATGGATTTCAAAACCTTTGGTTTTGCCGGTGGCCGTGCTGATGTTTGGGAGCCTAGTGAAGATGTATACTGGGGTTCAGAGAAAACCTGGTTAGGTGGTGATGTACGTTACGCACATGGCTCGCCAGGTGTAGCTGAAAATCATGCTACTCTGGTTTCTGACGACAAAGCAGATGGTAATATTCACTCCCGCAACCTGGAGAAGCCACTTGGTGCTGTACAGATGGGACTTATTTATGTGAATCCAGAAGGTCCGGATGGAAATCCAGACCCAATGCTTTCAGCTATTGACATCCGTGAAACTTTTGCCCGTATGGCAATGAATGACGAAGAAACAGTGGCACTTTGTGCTGGTGGCCATAGCTTCGGTAAAACTCACGGCGCTGCCTCTGCTGACCATGTAAGTACAGAACCCGCAGCTGCAGGTCTTGAACTGCAGGGCCAGGGATGGACCAATAGTTTCGGATCCGGTAAAGGTGGTGATACCATTACCAGTGGTCTTGAAGTAACCTGGACAACAACCCCAACCAAATGGAGTAATAATTATTTTGAAAACCTGTTTGGCTATGAGTGGGAATTGACAAAAAGCCCTGCTGGTGCTCACCAGTGGACAGCTATTGGAGCTGAGGATGTTATTCCTCTTGCGCATGATAGTTCGAAAAAGCAGAAGCCAACCATGCTTACTACGGATATTGCTTTAAGAGTAGATCCTGCATACGAAAAGATCTCAAGACGTTTTCTGGAAAATCCAGATCAGTTTGCAGATGCTTTTGCCCGGGCATGGTTTAAACTAACTCACCGTGATATGGGTCCCCGTGTACTTTACCTGGGTACTGATGTTCCGGAAGAAGTAATGCCATGGCAGGATCCTATTCCTGCAGTTGATCATACCCTGGTTGATGCGGCTGATATTGCATTCCTGAAAGAAGAATTACTGGCTTCAGGTCTTAGTGTATCTGAGCTTGTTTCAACGGCATGGGCTTCGGCTTCAACTTTCCGTGGATCTGACAAGCGTGGTGGTGCCAATGGTGCACGTATCCGTCTTTCTCCACAGAAATACTGGAGAGCAAACAATCCTGTACAACTTGAGAAAGTGCTTGATGTACTTGAGAAGATCCAGAAAGAATTCAATGGTGCCCAGGCAGCTGGTAAGAAGGTTTCTATTGCCGATCTTATCGTACTAGGTGGTAGTGCAGCTATTGAAAAAGCAGCGCTTGATGCAGGTCATCCTGTCGCTGTTCCTTTCACAGCAGGTCGTATGGATGCTTCCCAGGAGCAGACTGATGTCGTATCTGTAAGCTTCCTTGAGCCGGCAGCTGATGGATTCAGAAATTACCGTGTTGCAAACTTCCCGGTAGTTACTGAAGAGATTCTTGTTGACAAGGCACAGCTGCTTACCCTTACAGGACCCGAAATGACGGTTTTGATAGGTGGTATGCGTGTACTGAATACAAACTTTGATAATTCGAGACATGGTGTGTTCACCGCACGTCCAGGTCAGCTTACCAATGATTTCTTTGTAAATCTGCTTGACATGCGCACTGCATGGAAATCAGTTTCTGCTGACAAGGAACTTTATGAAGGAAGCGACCGTACCACAGGTGCTGTAAAATGGACTGCCACCCGTGCTGATCTTGTGATTGGTTCTCATGCAGAACTAAGAGCAATTGCTGAAGTTTACGGAAGTGCAGGCAGTGAGCCAAAATTTGTTAAAGATTTTGTAGCCGCCTGGACTAAAGTGATGAACCTTGACCGCTTTGATGTATAATTAAAATAGTCATAGAATTGAAAATGGGCAGATCTGAGAAATTCAGGTCTGCCTTTTTTTATGATTACACCAGCTGAAGTTTTATACCTTAGCGATACAGGCAACTGCCACCTTCTATGAAAAACCTATTTACCGCTGCAGGGATGTTTCCCTTAATTATTTTATTGTCTTCGACAGTCAGTGCTCAGAAAGCCCCATTGAATTCACCTGATAAAACCGTAAAGGTCTACGTGACTGAACAAGGCTCAGACAGCCGGCTTAAAGATGCTGGCACACTTACTTTTTCAGTGCTGCCCCAGCCCGGGGAAACTGATCTTTCTGTGTTCGTTGATAATTCAAAGACCTTCCAGACCATGTTAGGAGTAGGAGGGGCCCTGACAGATGCGTCTGCAGAAACCTTCTATAAACTTCCTGTTGCTGCCCAGAAAGAATTTCTGACTGCCTATTACGATAAAGATAAGGGTATCGGATATACCCTGGCAAGAACAAACATTCAGAGCTGTGATTTTTCGAGCAGCAGCTATAGTTATATTAAAGAGGGTGATGATGCCTTGAAAACCTTCGATATCAGCCATGACATGAAGTACCGTATTCCCTTTATTAAGGAGGCTACAGTTGCAGCTGGTGGAAAACTTACGCTGTTTGCATCCCCATGGAGCCCTCCTGCATTCATGAAGGATAATAACAATGTACTTCATGGCGGTAAGCTGCTTCCGAAATATGCTCAGAGCTGGGCAAATTTTTATGTGAAATTCATCAAAGCATATCAGGCTATTGGTATACCTGTATGGGGCCTGACCGTTCAGAATGAACCTATGGCTTCGCAATCATGGGAGTCATGCAAATATACAGCAGTTGAAGAAAGAGATTTTGTAAAGAACTTTCTTGGCCCTACCCTTGAAAAGAACGGGATGGCTGATAAAAAATTAATTGTCTGGGATCATAACCGCGACCTTCTCTATCAGTATGCAAGTACGATTCTGGAAGATCCTGAAGCTGCAAAATATGTATGGGGTATTGGATTCCACTGGTATGAAACATGGACAAAAGCAGGCCCTGCCTTTGAAAATACACGGTTAACACAACAGGCCTTTCCTGATAAGAACCTGATCTTTACCGAAGGTTGTAATGAAAAATATGATGCGGCTAAACTGGGTGACTGGGCGCTGGGTGAGCGTTATGGCGAGTCGATGATCAATGATTTTAATGCAGGCACTGCCGGCTGGACTGACTGGAATGTATTACTTGACGAAAAGGGTGGACCCAATCATGTAGGGAATTTTTGTTTTGCCCCCATTCATGCAGATACCAGAACAGGAGCGCTGACCTATACCAATGCTTACTATTATATAGGTCATTTCTCAAAATTCATACATGAAGGCGCAAAGCGCGTTGCCAGTTCTGCAAGCCGGGATAAACTATTAACCACCGCCTATCAGAATCCTGACGGATCACTTGCAGTGGTAGTGATGAATAAAACAGATGAAAAGATCAATTATCTGCTTTGGATTAAAGGTCAGGCTGCACACATCACCAGCAATGCACATTCTATAGAAACGCTCATCGTTAGCCGCTGAGATCAGATCCATGTAAAGGTAGCAGCGGCTTTGCCTGGTAAGGTATAGGTAAAGGCGCTACTGCCACATTTTATAGTAAATATCAGGCTGGAAGTGTTGGTATTTAAGGCTATGAGTACTTTAGAACGATCAGGGTTTTTAAAGGCTACATGCTGAATTTCAGAACGAAATGTACTTGATGCAATGCGCACAGCACCAGACTTTACAAATTGTGAAGCCTGTGCTACGGTATAATATGCCGTATTTCGGATATATGTACTTCCTGTGATCGTAGTGGCGCCCATACAGGTATTACATCCCCCCTGGGTATGGGGGTTGTAATCAGCATCGGCAGCTAAATTCCACAGGATAACAATACGGCTCCAGTTTCGGGGAGCGCCTATGATCAGTTTATTTATATAGTAGGCAAAGTCGGTGCTGAAATTACCAGGACCCGGGATATACTGTTCCGTGAAATAGATATTCCTTTCAGGATATGCCGTATGCACACGGGTCAGTGCGCTTATATCGCCTGCGTACAGGTGAAAGGCAGAGCCGTCAATAAACCTTCTGGCTCCCAGGTCAGCTAATACTTTTTCAGGGTATTGGGGCTCATCGCAGTTATGATCATAGGCAATGATCTTTGTGGTTATGCCAGCAGACAGGAAAGCAGGTCCCAGGTTATTTTTGATGAAATTCGTTTCTTCATCGGCCTGCATGGTCATTGCCGGATTGTTATAAGCATTAAGTGGTTCGTTTTGCGGAGTGATAGCAAAAACAGGTATTCCCTGTGCCTGCATGGCCTTCACATATAAGGTGAAATACCGGGCATAGACATCATAGTAAGCTGTATTCAGACTTCCACCCGTAAAGCCACCATTCCCTAACGTTCCTGTCTTCATCCATACGGGAGCTGTCCAGGGAGTAGCCAGTATTTTAATGGCTGGATTGATGGCAATGATCTTCTTTAAGACAGGTATGAGGTCTGTCATTTCTCTTGAAATACTGAAATGGCTTAGGGTCAGATCTGTTTGACCGGTGGCCAGATCATCATAAGTGAAATCAGTAGCGCTCAGGTCAGAAGCACCGATGGTGATTCTGATAAAACTTGACCCCATATGGCCGCCAGTAGGAGAAAAGATATCGGTCAGGTAGGCATCCTGAGCTGCACCCATTCCGTTGATCAGAGAAGCGCTTCCGCCGGTCAATGCAAAACCAAAACCATCTATGGTCTGAAAGGTGGTATTTTCATCCACAATAATGGGTGTCTCGCTGGTAACCGCAT
>JAYWCR010000118.1:0-2593 GCA_043780395.1 Sphingobacteriales bacterium | reverse complement strand
CTGCGGGTAGCCTATCCAGCCAATACCTGCCTCACCGAGATAGTCCCAGGCTGTCCAGACAAAATCACCCAGCACATAAGGGTGGTCCAGTACCGACATCCAGCTGGCAAAGGCCTCCTGCGGGTATGATTCTGTTCCGAGCATGATGCGCCCTGGAAGCCGGAGATGATCCGAAGCGTAAAGATCAGGCTGTAAATGATCACCTCCGGCTGCATAATTATAGCCTGCCACATCCAGGATACTGAAAAAAGTATCTTTATCAGGCCGGAGGTCATTCACTGCCGAGGTGACGGGTCTGGTAGAATCCAGGGCTTTTATATAGCCTTTAAGGAGAATGGCGGTGGCAGCTCCTGAGGCATCTGCTTTTTCAGGGATCTCATTGCCGATACTCCAGATTATAATGCTCGGATGGTTCCGGTCGCGCAGCACCATGCTTTCAATATCACGGCGTGCCCAGTCGCCGAAATAAAGATGATAATCATAGGGGTTCTTTCCCAGGTTCCACATATCAAAGGCCTCGTCCATGACCAGCATTCCCAGACGGTCACAGGCATCCAGAAAAGCAGGGCTCGGTGGGTTATGCGAACAGCGGATGGCATTGAATCCATTGGCTTTCAGCAATTCAACCTTCCGTTCCTCGGCACGGTCATAGGCCCGGGCACCCAGCATGCCATTGTCATGATGGATACAGCCACCTCTGAGTTTAAGGCTCTTTCCATTCAGTTTAAACCCGTTAACTGCATCAAAGCTGATAGTGCGGATACCTGTAAAAGTAATGCGGGTACTGATCAGGCTATCACCTTTATAAAGGTCTGTCACCGCCTGATACAGGGCAGGTGCATCACAAGACCAGAGCTGCGGATCAGGGATTTTAAGTTCCTGGACTATTTCGATTTCCTTTCCTGCAGCCAGCTCAAGACTTTGCTCAGCCTTTCCGGCAAGCAGGCCTGCCGGAGTTTTAAAGCGGGTAACCAGGTGCATGGAAGCATTTATGTTGCTTTTATTGACAAGCAGGGTCTTTAAAATGACATGTGCAAGGTGGCTATCTGCCACGGGGCTGGTAATGAACTGAGGTCCGATATGAAGCTCATTTACGGTTTCAAGCCAGACATGCCGGTAAATACCGGAGCCGGCATACCAGCGGCTGTTCTGGCCCTCATTTTTAACCTCTACAGCAATGAGGTTGGAAGCGCCTGGCTGGAGTGATTTTGTGATATCATAAGAAAAGCTCGTATACCCATAAGGATGTGTATTTATATACTGCCCGTTGACATAGACAGTCGCATTCATATAAACCCCGTCAAAGCGGATCAGAATACGCTTTTTGCGGGTAGAAAGAGGAAGTTTAAAGGTCTTGCGGTACCAGGCAGTGCCACCGGTGGTAAAGCCGCCGCTAATCTGGCTAATGGCAGCAGGGTCAAAGGGAGAACGGGTGCCCGGGCGGTCTTCTATACTATAATCATGAGGAAGCTCAACCTTTCTCCAGCCTGCATCATTGAATGCCGGCTGCTCTGCGCCCTGCATTCCCCCGCGGTAGAAACGCCAGCCCTCATCAAAGTTCAGGATATCTCCAGAAACCTGCTGGCCCTGTGCATAACTAAAAAAAACAGATATAAACAGGAATAAAATCAGGATTCTTTTCATAAGGGGCAGATCTAGCTACCCAATATAAAGAATCCTGAATTATATTTTAGAAACGAACAATAAGATCCATGGCAGCAGATGATTGTTCGCGCCTTGTTCCATTGTCATATGGGGTAATTCCTTTTGCATAAGCCCGCTCATACCTGATCTCAGGCCTGATGCGGATCATAGGGGTGATAAAGTATACATACCCGATCGTATGACTTGAATAGGCAGTTGCATATCCGGTTCTGTTTCCCTGAGGATCGCCCAGGTATTCATTGCGTACAGATAAGTAAGCCTTACCTGAGAGTTTGATCTGAAAATAATTTACTGCACCGATCGCCCTTGACAATCCCGGAATATAATTCCCCGGGCCTACTCCTGTAAAGAATCTGCGGGGCGGCCCGTTGATCACAGTTCCGCCGGTCAACCCGTCTTGCTCCCACATATAATAAGCCTCAGTCATCATATGCAAGGTTTTATTGAACCTATGGCCCCAGGTAGCCACCACCATTTGCAGATCGTCGTGATTATGGTTGAACTTACCGGCTCCCAGTGAATTGATCCCTGCATAGACAGAGTTATTATTGCTGCGCGATACCCAGCGTGCCATCAGCAAGCCGTTCAGACTGGCAGGCTTTGCCCACGGAGCTACATCATTTCCAGCATGGAGGCCAGCCTCAAGCTGCCAGTAAGAACCCAGCTTAAAGGTCGACTGTACGCCAGTGAAGGTATAGGGATCAACAACGAACATCAGGGAATGGGTGAACAGGTAGTTGTCCGTTGCCCATTGTGCCTCAATGTCTGCAGGTGAAATAAAGCGGCCGAACTTCAACAGCATCCCGTCGGCAATTTTTGGAAAATAAACCAGTCCGTAGATCTCTGCAGGGTCAAAGCCATACATATTATTATGTTTCAGCAGCTGGTTGCTGAAATATCCCTGGGCAGTGGTATACCTGTAATCGGT
>JAYWCR010000117.1:0-3084 GCA_043780395.1 Sphingobacteriales bacterium | reverse complement strand
TACCTGCCAGGGCTTTCGCGCAAGATCACCCCCATAGAACTCAGTGATGCACTGATCAGAAATATATGCCAGCGTTGTGAAGCGCTTTACACTGCACTTTCCTTTGATGTATATGCCCGTATTGATGGCTTTATCACTGATGAAGGTCAGATATTTTTAAATGACCCGAATACGACCTCGGGAATGATGCCTTCTTCTTTCTTCTTTCATCAGGCTGCAGAAATAGGGCTGAACCCATCTCAGTTCCTGACCTATATTATCTCGACCTCGCTGAAAGCCAGAACACGCCAGCAAAGCCGCAGAGCAGGGTATGTAGAGAAATCAGCCTTGCTTGACAAGATGCTTGACACCATGCATAGCAGAGGCGAAGAGCGCAGAAAAGTAGCTGTACTGCTGGGAGGTTATTCTTCCGAGCGTCATATTTCTGCTGAAAGCGGCAGAAATGTATATGAAAAACTTTCTTCTTCAGGGAAATATGAACCTATACCTGTTTTCTTAACGGGTGATGCACATAAATTCAGGATGTTCAGAATTCCCGTCAATGTATTGCTTAAAGACAATGCAGATGATATGAAAGAAAAGATCCTTCATTTTCAGATCCATCCCGTAGTTCAGGAGATCATCACACGGGGAGCAGGCATCATACAGAGATTTTCTGAACCTGAAAGTCTGCTACCTCCCCGGGAATGGGATTTCGATCAGCTTGCCATGCATGCAGATATGGTTTTTATTGCTCTCCATGGCCGGCCGGGTGAAGATGGCGAAGTACAGATGGAGCTTGAAAAGCGGGGAATTCCGTATAATGGATCCGGTACAGCAAGCTCCCGGCTGACCATTGATAAATTTGCCACCAATGAACTCCTTCACCGTGAGGGCATCATGGTGGCAGCACATAGGCTGGTCACAAAAGCTGAATGGGAAACATCTTCTGAACAGCTGGTGCTGGCAATTGAAAAAGAATTCGGATATCCCCTGATTGCCAAGCCCTGCGATGATGGCTGCAGTTCAGCTGTAAAAAAAATAAATGACCGCTCCCAGCTCCATGCTTATTGTATGCTCCTTTTCAGGTCTTCGGCCGACCTCCAGCCTACGTTTGCCGGCCTGCTGGATCTGCAGACTGATGAAGAATTCCCGGTAAAAGAAGTGCTTCTTATTGAAGAGTTAATCACCAGCCGCGGAGCATCCCGGTTCATGGAAATTACAGGCGGAATGCTCACACATTTCGATGCAGGGGGAATGCTGACATATGAAGTGTTTGAGCCCTCCGAAGCCCTTTCATCGGGGGAAGTACTGAGCCTTGAAGAAAAATTCCTTGCTGGCGAAGGTCAGAACATGACCCCTCCGAGGTATTCTGCAGATAAAGAAGCACAGGCCCTGATCTCAGCCTTTGTAAAGGCTGAGCTTGAAAGAACTGCCTCCATCCTGAATATCCGGGGATACTGCCGTATTGATGCCTTTGTCAGAATATACAGCCCCCAGCATGTGGAAGTCATTATCATTGAAGCCAATTCTTTACCAGGAATGACCCCGGCAACAGCTATTTTTCATCAGGCAGCCCTGAGTGGCTATAAGCCTTTTGAATTCATTGACCAGGTACTCCAGTTCGGACAAAAAAATCTAAGCCAAGCAACGCATGCCTAAGAAAAAAACAGGCTCAGAAGAGTTTAAAGAATTTATATTCTCACGCATCTTTTTAAAGCAAATTCTGCTGGCCCTGGCCGCCTTTACCATTTTGATGATCATACTCATTAACGGGCTTGCCTTTATTACCAAGCACGGGGAAGAGGTAACGGTCCCAAAACTTACAGGCTTACAGGTTGGCGAGGCAACAAAGCTTCTTCTGGCCCAGAATTTTAAGGTGCAGGTCGATTCAGTCTTTGTTGACGATAAACCAGGGGGCCAGGTCATTGACCAGACGCCTCTTGCAGGAAGTAATGTGAAAGATAACCGCAGAATTTACCTGACCATGGTGACCTTTCAGGCGCCCTCAGTACACCTACCCAGGTTTGAGGACACACCCTATAAAGAATATTTGAGTGACCTGAGAACCCTGGGCCTTGGGGTAGACAGCATTACCTATAAACCTGATATTGCCCAGGACCTTGTGCTTGGCGTTACTTTCAGAAATCATTCCCTGAGTGACGGGGCTGTCTTGCCCAAGGGATCGAAGATCAACCTTGTACTTGGGGATGGAAACGGAGGTATGGTCGTATTGCCAAATCTGACAGGCCTGAACCTGGATGAGGCCAAATTCGGCATCCGTGGATCACAGCTCTCTTTGGGAAGAGTCATTTTTGACAGCACCAGTCATGACAGCCTGCGGGCCCGGGTATACAGACAGAGTCCTGCAGCAAAAACAGATACTGTTGTCAAGGTAAGCCAGGGCACCCTGATTGATTTATATCTTAAAAACTAATTGATGGACACACCTGAAAAAAATATACAAAAAAAACCTGTCTGGGTATGGATCGGCGGCGGAATACTTCTGGCCATCCTGATCATAGGCTATACCTATTATAATAAGCTGAATGGATCGAATATCATTGCAGGCAGCGACGGAAAAACCTACCTCTTTATACCTACAGGGAGTAATTTTGAAGGCCTGGTCAGCAACCTTGAAAAACATGAACTGCTCCATAGCGTAAATGATTTTAAATGGGCCGCCGGAGTGCTCCATTTCGGAAGCAAAATCAACCCTGGAAAATACCTGCTCAAAGAAGGGATGAGCAACAAGCAGCTGATCCGCAAGATCCAGCTAAAAGAGCAGGAGCCGGTAGATATTATCCTGCATAGCCTGCGCCTGAAAGAGAATATGGCCGCCTATGTAAGTAAGAAGATTGAAGCTGATTCAAGCGACCTTTTTTCACTTTTAACAAACAAGGCCTTTACTGATAGCCTGGGGTATACCCCGGAAACGGTCTATACTATGATCCTTCCCAATACGTATAGGTTCAAGTGGAATACCAGCCCCCGCGAGTTCCTTCAGCGCATGAGCAGGGAGTCGGCCAGGTTCTGGACTCCGGCACGTCTGACAGCCGCCCGGGCCATTGGTCTTGATAAGGTGAAAGTGATCATTCTGGCCTC
>JAYWCR010000116.1:0-9060 GCA_043780395.1 Sphingobacteriales bacterium | reverse complement strand
TGACTGTTTTTTCTGAGATAAGTGCATCAACAGCCTTTGGAGTGGTCTTTATGTTCTGAAGACCTCTCTTTGCAGCTTCTTCTTCCCATTCAGCGCTATAGCCGTTTCCTTCAAAAAGAATTGATTTTGAGTCTTTGATATAAGCACGGATGATCTTCATGATCGCAACTTCCTTCTTCTCACCTTTCTTGATCAGCGCATCCACTTCTTTCTTGAACTGGATAAGCTGTGCAGCCACGATACTGCTCAGCACAGTCATCGGGGAGGCCGAGTTTGCAGACGAACCTACGGCACGAAGCTCAAATTTATTTCCTGTAAAGGCAAATGGGGAGGTACGGTTCCGGTCGGTATTGTCAAGCAATATCTGGGGAATCTTCGGAATATTCAAGCCTAAAGCACCAGGAAGATCTTTTTTCTTGGCAGAAGTAACCCTTGAATGTTCAATTTCGTCCAGTACTTCTGATAACTGGGTTCCAATGAAAATGGAGATAATTGCTGGGGGGGCTTCATTTGCACCCAGGCGGTGATCATTATTTACTGAAGCAATACTGGCTCTTAACAGGTTATCATGCTCATGTACCGCTTTGATGGTATTCACAAAAAAGGTAAGGAACATCAGGTTGTTCTTCGGAGTTTTACCCGGAGAAAGCAGATTCTTTCCTGTATTGGTTCCCATTGACCAGTTATTATGCTTGCCAGATCCGTTAATTCCGGCATAAGGCTTTTCATGCATCAATACCTTCAGGCTATGGCGGCGGGCGATCTTCTCCATCAGGTCCATTAACAGCAGGTTATGATCGATGGCCAGGTTGATCTCTTCAAAGACCGGCGCACATTCGAACTGACTTGGAGCCACTTCATTATGCCTGGTCTTGATAGGAATTGCCAGTTTAAATGCTTCTGTTTCGAAATCAAGCATAAAAGCAAGCACGCGCTCAGGAATAGAACCGAAATAATGATCTTCGAGCTGCTGGTCACGGGCGCTCTGGTGTCCAAGCAATGCCCGGCCTGTAAGTACAAGGTCTGGGCGTGCATTGTACAGGGCCAGGTCAACCAGGAAATATTCCTGCTCGATACCCAGTGTAGCATTTACCTTGGTGATATTGCGGTCAAAATACTGGCAAACATCAACTGCAGCCTTATCAAGTGCATTTAATGATTTTAAAAGAGGTGCCTTATAGTCAAGTGATTCACCGGTATAGGAAACAAAAACAGTAGGGATACATAAGGTAAATCCGGCACCGCTTGAAAGAACAAAGGCCGGAGAAGAAGGGTCCCAGGCGGTATATCCACGTGCTTCAAAGGTACTGCGGATACCACCATTCGGAAAGCTCGAGGCATCAGGTTCCTGCTGGATCAGGGCATCGCCACTGAAATTTTCAATAGCGCTTCCATCTGCCAAAGGCTCGAAAAATGCATCATGCTTTTCAGCTGTAGAACCTGTAAGGGGCTGGAACCAATGGGTATAATGGCTGGCGTTCTTGGTTAATGCCCATGCCTTAAGTCCTGTGGCAATCTGCTCAGACATATCACGGTTTAACGGATTTCCACTTTCGATAGAATCAAGCACATGGGTAAAAGCTTCCTTGCTCAGGAAATCTTTCATGGCCCTTTTATCAAATACATATGAACCATAATAATCTGAAACCCGGGAGGAAGGAGGAGTTACTACCACCGGTTGTCTCGAAAATGCTGTTTCCAGTGCTTTAAAACGTAATGTTGACATAAGGGCTATTAGTTTTTAGTTTTGTGTTACAAAAATCCTATAAAAAAATTAAAAAATGAAGTATTTCTTAGTTTTCGATAGTAAATTACTAAAAACTCATTAAAATTTATGAAAATTCTGAATTATTTAAGACAGATAAACCTAAAATATAAGATTATTCTGTTTTTTCCTGCATTGTCTCTACTTCTGTTTGCTGGTCATAGAGTGCCAGCAAGTCAGGCGGGGCCTGTAAACACCTTTCAGGCCAGCTTCACGGAATTGCAGTGGAAACTGTTTCCTTTAAAATCACATGCTTCATTTCGATCTATGGCTCTGGCCGGTTCAAAGGCCATCTGGGCTTCAGGGAGCGGGGCAACCTGGATCCGATCGGTGAACGGAGGAAAGAGCTGGGACGAACATACTTTCGGTGGAGCAGACTCGGTACTTGACTTCAGGGGAATTGCAGCCCTTAACGACATGTCGGCATGGCTTATGAGCTCCGGTGAATCAGAAAATGGACTTGCCCGGATCTTCAGCACGGTGAATGGAGGCAATACCTGGACCCAGCAATATAAGGCCAGTACGCCGGGAATTTTTCTCGATGGCATTCAGTTCTGGGACCGGAGCCATGGCATTTGCTTCGGCGATCCTGTGCAGGGGCATTTCTTTATTCTGCTGACCCATGACGGTGGCCAGCACTGGAAGCAGGCTTCTATGGCTGCCTCCCCAGCCGCAAATGGGCTCGAGGGTGCGTTTGCTGCCAGCGGCACCAGCCTTGCCATACGACCCGGGGGCATTGCCTGGATTGCCACCGGAGGCAGCGGAGGCGCCAGGGTCTTCAGAAGCATTGATTATGGCCAGAGCTGGGCTATCTCAGCCACCCCGCTCAAAACCGGAACTGCTGCAGGCATCTTTGGTCTTTGTTTTATCAGCGACCATCAGGGTATAGCCCTGGGAGGTGACTATCTACGTATCCATGAGCATGAGAACAATGCCGCAGTTACTTCTGACGGAGGCCAGACCTGGCTACCGGCGCAGACAGAACCGTCCGGACTCCGGGAAGCGGCTGTATTTTTTTCAGCCCGGCATCTGCTGGTTGCTGTGGGTCCATCAGGAACCAGTACTTCGGCTGATTCAGGTAGAAACTGGGCGCAGCATGATACCCTTGCATTTCATACTCTGGCAGGCCGTAAAGGAGAAATATGGGCTGCCGGAGGTCATGGTCAGCTCGGGGAATTGGAGTACAGCACCAGATAAGTTTACATAGACTTAACAGGCAGGCTATTTTATACTCATATAGGAGATGTAGGTTTAAAAATTTACCGAATCATTCTATGGATCTTTTAAAACTGCGCATAAAAGTGCAGCAGCTTTCCTATTCAGGAATCTCTATGCTTGCAGGTATCTCTGCTTTTGGCTGCTATACCTGCATGTATGCATTTCGCAAGGCATTTGCTGCAGCTACCTTTCACGGACCTCAGTATTTTCATGTCGACTATAAGATCTGGCTTGTCATTGCTCAGATTGTAGGCTATACGCTCAGTAAATTCTATGGAATTAAGTTCGTTTCTGAGACCAATGCCAACAGGCGGGCATTTAATATTCTGATGTTGATAGCAATAGCATGGCTGGCCTTGCTGGGTTTTGCCCTTGTACCTGCACCCTGGAACATAGGTTTCATGTTTCTGAACGGATTTCCCCTGGGCATGATCTGGGGGCTGGTGTTCAGTTATCTGGAAGGCCGCAGATCCACCGAATTCCTGGGAGCTGTGATGGCTACCAGCCTGATCTTTGCTTCGGGTCTGGTGAAAAGTACCGGCCGGATACTTATGGGCAGTTTAGGGGTGTCTGAGTTCTGGATGCCTTTTATGACAGGCCTGGTTTTTTTGATTCCCCTTTTGCTGTTTGTTTTGCTCCTTGAAATGATCCCGGCCCCGGATACCGATGACCAGCGCCTGCGAACCAGGCGCCTGCCAATGAAGGGAGCAGACCGGAAGTACTTTTTTTTAAAATTTCTTCCGGGAATAGTACTTACCCTGCTGATCTATACCCTGTTTACCACTATGCGCGATATCCGCGACAATTTTGAGGTAGAGATCTGGTCAGACTTTGGTATCCATAACAATGCGATCTATACCCAGATAGACGGGGGCATTTCTATTTTGGTGCTTGTCCTGTTAAGCAGCCTGATTTTGGTAAAGGATAACCTGAAAGCATTCTCGCTCATCCACCTGATGATTGCCAGCGGATGTTTAATGATTGGCCTGGGCACCCTGCTTTTTAACCTGCACCTGATCGGTGTTGTTGCCTGGATGTCTATGGCAGGCCTGGGTCTGTATATGGGCTATGTACCTTATAATGCCATATTTTTTGACCGTATGATCGCCACATTTAAACAGGCAGGAAATGTAGCCTTTGTTATGTATATGGCTGATTCTTTTGGCTATCTGGGAAGTATAACTGTCTTGCTTGTTAAAGAATTCACACATTTACCTTTTAGCTGGGGGCATTTCTATCTGCAGGGAATTGTGGCTGTTTCCAGCATTGGTCTGGTTTCAAGTATTTCATCACTGCTCTATTTTCGGTGGAAAAGCCGGCAGCAGGGCCTGGAGGTCGGGCCTGAATCTGTTTTTTTGTCAGCTGAATTGATGCAAACCACTGTAATGAATAAATCATAGTACAGGTTCGGATTCATAAAATAACAAATAGGTATATTTGTGCATTGAGCATTCATGTACATGAAATGAAAAAATATTCAACATTCAGGGCTACATTTTTATTCATTATGATCATCGTAGGTTTTTCCATTGCCAAAAACTGGACAGAAATCAAACTCCGGTATAATATGGGCATGGCTGCAGTCAGGCATGTAAACCCAAAATAAACACTGATCATCTAATTTTTCTTCAAATACCCAGGCATTCCCGATGCTTACCCAAAAAATAGTATTTTTGCGGCCCCCGCTGTTTTATTTAAACAAACAAGCGTACCGGCGGGTCAATCATACTAAACTCCTTTCCAGTGCAAGAAAACCTGACAGAAATTGAATTAAAAGAAGCTGCTCTTAATATGGGTCTTACCCATGATGAATACGAGAGAATTTGTGAAATTCTTGAACGCATCCCCAACTTTACAGAGATTAGTATATTCTCGGTTATGTGGAGTGAGCATTGCTCTTATAAAAATTCAATCACCTGGTTAAAAAAACTGCCAAAAGACAGTGCCCGCATGCTTGCCAAGGCAGGTGAAGAAAATGCAGGCATGGTTGATATTGGTGATGGATTGGCCTGTGTTTTTAAAATTGAATCACATAATCACCCTTCAGCCATTGAACCTTACCAGGGTGCAGCAACCGGAGTAGGGGGAATAAACAGGGATATCTTTACCATGGGTGCCCGCCCCGTTGCGCAGTTAAATTCATTGAGATTTGGAGACCTGCAGGATGAGCGTACCAAATGGCTTCTGAAAGGGGTAGTGAAGGGAATCGGTGATTATGGCAATGCTTTTGGCATTCCCACAGTGGGCGGTGAACTTTTCTTTGATGAATGCTATACTATTAACCCGCTGGTGAACGCCATGTCGGCAGGGATTGTAAAAATTGGTGAAACTGTTTCCGCTACTTCGTATGGAGTAGGTAACCCTGTATATATAGTAGGTTCAGCGACGGGTAAAGATGGGATCCATGGTGCAGCGTTTGCCTCAAAAGATATTTCTAAAGACTCGGCCAATGACCTTCCTTCAGTGCAGGTAGGTGACCCTTTTCAGGAAAAATTATTGATGGAAGCCAGCCTCGAGGTCATTCAGACCGGCGCGGTTATCGGTATGCAGGATATGGGCGCTGCCGGAATTATATGTTCCAATTCAGAAATGTCGGCCAAAGGCGAACATGGAATGGATATTAATCTTGATAAAGTTCCTCTGCGCAATAATACAATGCTTCCTTTTGAAATTCTGCTCTCAGAATCACAGGAACGTATGCTTATTGTGGTCGAGAAAGGCCGCGAGAAAGAAGTTGAAGCTGTTTTTGAGAAATGGGACCTGAATTGTGCCATTATAGGGGAGGTTACCGACAGCCGCCGCCTTCGTTATTATATGAAAGGTGAACTGGTGGCAGACGTACCTGCTGATGATCTTGTTCTGGGCGGAGGGGCGCCTGTCTATACACGCGAATACCGCGAACCCGCTTATTTTAAAGAAAACCAACAGTTCTCAATCGATCAGATTACTGAGCCTGCAGACCTGAATGCGGTGGTACAGCACCTGGTGAACCATCCGAACATAGCCTCCAAGGCCTGGGTGAGCAATCAGTATGACTCCAGTGTAGGTACCGTTAACATGACCATGAACCGCCCCTCTGATGCCGCTGTGGTAGAAGTACGCGGAACAAACAAGGCATTAGCCCTTACAGTTGACTGCAATTCAAGGTATGTATATGCAGATCCGGATAAAGGTACCCAGATTGCTGTCGCCGAGGCTGCAAGGAATATAGTATGTGCAGGCGGGGAGCCTGTGGCCATTACCAATTGCCTGAATTTTGGAAATCCTTATAATCCCGAAGTTTACTGGCAGTTCGTAAAAGCAATCCAGGGCATGTCTACCGCATGTGAGCGCTTTGAAACTCCTGTAACAGGTGGTAATGTGAGCTTTTACAACCAGTCATCAGATGAAGGACCGGTATACCCAACACCTACAATTGGGATGCTGGGTATTCTGGATAACAGGGATACGTTCATGACCCTAGATTTTAAAGCCGAAGGCGATTCTATCTTTCTGTTAGGTAAGTCTGTGAACGATATTTCCTCTTCACAGTATCTTGTATCTTTTCATAAGGTAAAATCTTCTCCTGCCCCCTATTTTGACCTTGAAGAAGAAGTGGCCTGCCAGCACCTGGTTAAGCAGCTGATCCTGAATAAACTTGTTCAGTCTGTCCATGATGTCGCCGACGGAGGTCTGTTCATCTCCTTGCTTGAATCCTCGCTCGACGGAAAACTTGGTTTTGACATTCAGTCGGCCGCAGGCATCCGTAAAGACGCATTTCTGTTTGGAGAAGCGCAGGGAAGAATCATGATCTCAGTAAGTGCTGGAAATGAGGCCATACTTCAGGCATACCTGCTAGATCAGCATGTGCCATTCAGTAAACTGGGGGTAGTGACAGATGGATCCCTGCTTGTAGACGGGCATTCATTCGGAACCGTTCAGGCACTTGCTGCCATGCATGATACAGTTCTGGACAGAGCTTTAACTGCAGTCAGAGAGTAAAGTTTTAATTACAAAAATTAACTATTGGGAATTGTTTTAATTGGCTTGTGTATTTCAGGGCCATTAACGCTGATTTTTTAAATTCCAATAAAAGTGTTACCTGACTGCATTCTTACATGCCACGCATGCATTGTAAAGCCTGTTTAAATAAATTAACTTAGTGTTAAGCTAACTATTCTATTTATCATTAAACTGACTATCACAATGCATGCAGGTACAGTAAAATTCTTTAATGAGTCTAAAGGTTATGGGTTTATTTTAGAAACTGAAACAGGAAAAGAGTTATTCGTTCATGTTTCAGGTTTAATAGATAAGGTCACAAAAAATGATAAAGTTGAATTCGAAATTCAAAATGGTAAGAAAGGGCTGAACGCCGTAAATGTGAAAAGATCCTGAACTAACTTTACATTTTAATCATTGCTACCTGCATCATTTTAATTCATTCCCGACAGAATGATACAGGATTAACGTTCATAGCCCTTAGGGTTATGAACGTTATTTTCATAGCTGGTTTCTATCAGCTGTTTTCATAGATCGTATCTATCTTCAAGGCAGGGCTGAAACATGCTGCTACGGCAAGTTCGTCGCAACGCTCATTTTCTGCATGTCCGTCATGGCCCCTTACCCAATGGAATTTTACCTTATGTTTTCTGAGCAGCGGAATAAGTCTTCTCCATAAATCAGGATTTTTCTTGTCCTTGAACTCTTTTTTCTGCCAGCCCACAAGCCATTTCTTCTCTATCGGATCGATCACATATTTAGAATCTGAAAAGATTTCAACGACTTCGCCCTCATTTTTTATAGATTCAAGGCCGGTGATGACAGCTAATAATTCCATTCTGTTATTTGTCGTTTTACGGAAGCCTCCCGAAAGCTCCTTATAATGAGGACCTGAGCGTAAAATAACTCCATAGCCACCTGGGCCTGGGTTTCCTTTTGATGCCCCATCTGTAAATATTTCAATCATATTTGGTTTTTAAGCAGATTTTTGTACTTTTGTCATTCTCAAAACGGTGGACGTAGCTCAGTTGGTTAGAGCATTGGTTTGTGGTGCCGAGGGTCGTGGGTTCGAGCCCCATCGCCCACCCGATTTTCAGTTGAGAGATTAAATTTTATTAGAAAAGGGATAAGTTCAGGATACCGGACTTGTCCCTTTTTCATTTCGCAGCTTTTTTCTGAAAATCTTCAAAACTCTCTTTCAGGTGATTATTATGCCCGAAGTACGAAAGTATTTCTACAAGCATAGCTGGCTCCTGATATCCTGGCACGGCTGTAATCTTCTTGGATCTTTCGTCAAGGATCACCGCTGTAGGGTAGCCTATCTGCCCATCGAGCAATGAAAGTGTAAACCCGTTTATGTTTTGTGTCGGGGAATACCGGTATTCAGTCTGATTAATATGCACAGGGTCCTTAGACTCTGCATTGAATTTTACCGCATAATAGGCATTGTTCATTTCGCTGATTACTTTACTGTCGGTATAGGTATCGTGATCCATTTTTTTACACCAGCCGCACCAGTCTGTATAGAAATCGATATATATTTTGCGGGGATGGGTTTTGTTTAGCTCCATAGCTTTTTCTATGGTCATCCATTGGATCTGTTCTTTTTTAACAGCCTTCCATTCCTTTAAAGGTAAAACAGGTTGCAGACTGAAAGCAATGAATAAAAGCAGGATGCTGAATTTATGCTGGATCATAAGTTTAAATTTTTAACGTACTTAATTCTTTTTATAAATACATAGTATGCCTTTTCTGGCACATCAATTGCACATTGTTATGTGCCCACCCAAGGGCATGTTTTTCATAGGTAGATGTAGGGTTGACTAAGCAATTAGTCAACCCTTTTTTCATTTTAAGCTATTTTTATTCCCATTAATACGTCAAAGGTATGAAAGCTTGATTCAGGATGGTATTAAATGAGATATTTGACCTTATTTTACGCCACGGAAAGCAATTGCTTCTCTGATTTGTAGTGCAGGTATGGAAAAGATACATAAGATCATCGTAGGCGTGAGTGGGGCCAGTGGGGCTGTTTATGCAAAGGTATTGCTGGATAAGCTTGTATTGCTTCATGAGCAGATCAGGGAAGTGGGTCT
>JAYWCR010000115.1:0-5669 GCA_043780395.1 Sphingobacteriales bacterium | reverse complement strand
GGTGATGGTGGGTATGATTATTTATTTCTTGATCAGCAGGCACATAAATTATATGTTTCACATGGAACGGATGTAAATATGATTGATGTTGCTTCAGGGAAGGTAACAGGTACTATTACCGGTATGAAAGGGGTGCATGGTATTGCTATCGTATCCAAACTTAACCGCGGTTTTATAAGTGATGGAAGAGCCAATGCAGTGGTTGCTTTTGATATAAACACCCTCAAGATCATTGCTACCATTCCACTGAAAGACAAAGGCCCTGATGCCATTACTTTTGATGGAGCCTCGGGAATGATCTTTACCTTTAACGGAGCCAGTAATAATTCATCGGTAGTAGATCCTCAGCTGATGAAGCAGACAGGTACAGTGGACCTGGGCGGCGCACCAGAATTTGCTGTTCCTGATAACAAGGGTCTTATGTTCAATAACCTTGAAGACAAGAACAGCCTGAATGTGATCAATACCAAAACACTTAAGGTAATAAAGAATTATCCCCTTGCCCCTTGTGGCGGTCCTACAGGTCTGGCTTACGATGCAGAAAATCAGCGTTTGTTCACTGTATGCCGTGAGAATAAGGGAATGAGTGTGCTGGATGCCCTTTCAGGAAAGGTCATCACTACTCTTCCCATCGGAGCAGGCGTAGATGCTGTAGCTTATGATGCGGTGACTAAACTTATCTTCGTCTCAAATGGAGATGGCACAACTACTATTTTCCACCAGGATTCAGCAGATACTTATAGCCTGGTACAAACATTAAAAACGCAGGTCCGTGCAAAGACACTGGCCCTGGATACAGAAACTCATAAGATCTACCTCAGCGTAGCCGATATGGTTCCCGGTACCCGAAAAATAATACCAGGTACATTTAAAGTACTTGTATTTAAACCAAAGGCCTGATCTTATTTTCTTATAAAAAAGGTGCTCTTTAAGCGGAGCACCTTTTTTTTACGCGTATATATTACAGATCTGAATACTCCATGGGCGTCAGAAAATGTGCATCTATCTTATTGACATTATTCTGGTACTGGGGTAAGGCAGAAAGTTTTTTCCATTCAGGAGCATCTTTAAAAGAGTTCCATTTCGCATCATGATCAGCCATATTTTCAAAGCTGATCATATACATCAGATTAGGCATACGGGAACCTACCACCACACGTGAATAGAATACAGCATTGAAGCCAAGCTTTTCGAAAAGGGCCACCTCATTGCCCTCATTGAACATATCTACTTTATTCAGGCCCAGCTCTTCTGTAGGGCTTTCATAACTTCTGAGTTCATAGACCCTGTCTGCTTTAGCTGCTTTCAGGGCTGGTGCCTTTACATATTTCATCTTGGGAAAAGCATCCAGGAGCATCGTTTCAATGCGCTGATAAAAAGGGTTCTTCCCGTCATATTTATTAAGATCCGGCAGGGCGGCGGCATAGGCTTTGTCTTTCAACAGGTCTGCATCGAACCGGTTAAGCTCTTCAAGGCTGGCAATGGGATTGAAGAGGTAAATATTGGTTCCAAACTGAGCACTCTTCTCCAGAAAAACACCAATCTGCTTTTGTCCGAGTTTATGAGCTGCAGGCAGATACTTGTCTTTTAAAAAATCTGAAATATGGGCTATCTGAGAAGAATCTTTCAGATGATACACTTTAAGTTTATAATAAACTGACTTGGACTTAGAGGGCAGCTTCTGCGAAAAAGCCGGTAATGTGAGGGCTATCCCTAAAAAAAGAAGAATTGGTAGTTTCATAGTTTTAAATTTAGGAATTATCGATGAGTTATTACCCATACCCCTATGACTGTTCCAACTAAACCCATACTTACCTGCACCGGAATGCAGATCAATGCCCTTCAGCGTATATTAATAGAAGAATTTGACTGGGAAATCAGACCAGATGAATTCTGGGCCATTACCGGACCGAATGGCTGCGGCAAAACGTTGCTTGCAGGTCTGCTTGCAGGCATACGGATCCCTTTAAAGGGAAGTCTGGCATACTCCTTTCCGCCCGGGCTGCTTGTCCAGGCAGCTCCCGGTCAGCTTCCGGCACGTGCAACAGACCTGATTTCCAGGGTCTCTTTTGACGCCAGTCAGATCTTCCGTGGCTTTCCGGATATGTATTACCAGAAGCGTTTTAACCATACTGAAGATCCTGACCTTCCCAGGATTGACGAATTCGTCTTAAACCAGCTACAGGGCATTGATGACATAGAAAAACTGAAAGTCTTTCACCGCCGGCTGCATGGCCTGTTCAGCCCTGCCATGCTGAAGCGCAGCATCAACCAGCTCTCCAACGGAGAGACCAAGAAACTACTCATCCTGCTTTCACTTGTAAAAGCACCCTATCTGCTGATCCTTGACCAACCTTTTACCGGGCTGGATCAGGAGAACCGCATGCTGCTCAGCCAGCTGATGGAAGAGCTCCGGGCTGAAGGCATCAAGATCATTCTGATCTGCAGGCCTGATGAACTGCCTGATACCATTACGCATGTACTTGATCTTACAGGTAAAAAGGCATGTAGCTATACCTATGAGGCCTTCAGTGCATTACCTGCTGTTGTACCTGGCAGCACTTCCGGCCTTCATGCACCTACCCGGCCTATTCACCTGGAAAAAACCAGTGCTGATTTTGCATTGGCTGTTTCTATGAAAAATATACATATCGCTTATGGCTCTGCAGTCATTCTTAACAATATTCAATGGGAAATTAAAAAAGGTGAGCGCTGGGTACTTTCAGGTCCGAACGGATCAGGAAAGTCTACCCTGCTGAGCCTGATCTGCGGTGACCATCCCCAGGCCTATGCACAGAACCTGAGCCTTTTCGACAGGCGCAGAGGAACCGGAGAGAGCATCTGGGATATCAAGAAGAAGATTGGCTTTCTCTCGCCTGAACTGCAGGTATACTTTCCAAGGGAACAAAGCAGCCTTAAGATCATTTTATCTGGCCTGAGCGATACGATGGGCCTGTTCAGAAGAACTACAGAAGCTGAGAATGAGGCAGCGCGCAATCTGATGGAGCTTATGGGTGTAGAGCAACTCGCAGACCTACCCTTCAGGGAGCTTTCGACAGGTGAACAGCGCCTCATACTTCTGGCAAGGGCCCTGATCAAAAATCCTCCCCTGCTTATTCTGGATGAACCCTGCCAGGGTCTGGACCCCTTTCACAGGAACCAGTTCATTCAGCTGGTTGAGCAGATCTGTGCTCAGACTGAACAGACTTTAATTTATGTGAGCCACTACAGGGAAGATCTTCCGCTGTGCACCAAACTGGAATTCAGCCTGCCGGAAGGAAACAGCCGGATGATTCATTGAAATCATACTAACCAGAAAAGACCACCCTGAATTAAAAGGATGGTCTTTTCTGGTTAAGCGAGGTAGTCTTGAAACTATCCGTCAGTTGCAAGTAAAGCAGTTACTCCGGGAAGTTCCTTGCCTTCCATATATTCAAGCAAGGCACCACCACCGGTAGATACATAACTTACCTTTTCAGTCAGACCAAATTTAGAGATTGCTGCAGCAGAATCACCGCCACCGATCAAAGAGAAGGCGCCACCTGCAGTTGCTTTTACAATAGCATCCGCTACTGCCTTTGTTCCCTTATCAAATGCTTCCATCTCAAAAACGCCCATCGGACCGTTCCAGAGAATGGTCTTGGATTCGGCAATGATCTTTGAGAATGCTTCTCTGCTTTCCAGGCCAATGTCAAGACCCATCCAGCCATCTTTGATCGCATTGGTTGGAGACAGTTCAGAATCTGCATCAGGAGCAAACCTGTCAGCAATAACAGTATCGATCGGAAGCTGAAGTTTAACGTTTTTGTCTTTTGCTTTCTGGATCAGTTCAAGGGCCAGAGGAAGTTTATCCAGTTCAACCAGGGAATTTCCGATCGTACCACCTAATGCCTTGGCAAAAGTATAAGCCATACCGCCTCCAATGATCAGGTTATCTACCCGGTCAAGAAGTTTTTCAATAAGTTCTATTTTATCTGAAACCTTGGAACCACCCATGACTGCAGTAAATGGGCGTTCGGCATGGTTCAGGATATGCTCGGCATTCTCAAGCTCAGAGGCCATCAGATAACCGAAGTATTTATTTTCAGGAAAGAACTGCGCAATAACTGCTGTGGATGCATGGGCACGATGTGCTGTTCCAAAAGCATCATTCACATATACATCACCCAGCTTGCCTAACTTATCGGCAAAGGCTACATCCCCTTTTTCTTCTTCTTTATAAAAACGAAGGTTTTCAAGTAAAAGAATTTCACCAGGTTTTAAGGCTGCCGCTTTCTCAGTAGCCTCTACTCCTATGCAATCAGCAGCAAACTGAACCTTGCGGCCTGTAAGAGCTTCCAGCGGAGCTATAATATAACGCAGGGAATACCGGTCTTCAGGTCCGGATTTAGGCCGGCCCAGATGTGACATCAGAATCACTGCACCTCCATCATTAAGGATCTTATTGATAGTTGGCAGCGCAGCCCGCATACGGGTATCATCCGTTATGGCAAAGTTATCATCCAGGGGTACATTAAAATCAACCCTTATAAGTGCCTTATGGCTGTTAAAATTGAAATTGTCTACAGTTTTCATTAGCGCCTAAATTAACAATTCCAGCAGATTATCAGCAGAACAAGAAATTTATTTAAACTTTATTAAAATGTTTGCAGAAAGATTTGGAGATGTAATTCCTTTATCTATCTTTGCAGTCCCAAATAAAACAAAAAAGGGCCCGTTCGTCTAGGGGTTAGGACGTTAGATTTTCATTCTAGAAACAGGGGTTCGATTCCCCTACGGGCTACTGAATCGATATTAAACCCGCTGACTTAACAAAGTCAGCGGGTTTTTTTATGTAATTAAAATCAGAAACTATTTTTAAGGTAGTTAAATAATTCATGCGTGCCATGCGTAAAAACACTTCCTTAATTCATTAAAGAGTTCTGCTACAAGCCTGTATATTTAGGTAAATTGAACATTCTGCCGGAGATTTTAATCAAATCAAGGTCAGTGCTCCCATTTTTGCATTGTTTTTAAGATGATGAGCGATACGATCTTTTAAATCCAATTTATATGCGAAAGTTAAAGCTAGCTATACAAATGACCCTTGATGGTTTTGTTGCCGGCCCCCAGGGTGAGAGTAACTGGATATTTTTACCGGGCGAGCAGGATCCGGCCGCATTCCAGTTTGGCATTGACCTGGCCACCAGCTGCGACACTCTCCTGCTTGGCCGCAAAATGACGCGTGAATTTGTCAGTCACTGGGAAAATGTGCTCGATAACCAACCCGACAGCCCCTGGCACCCTTTCGCCCGGATTATGGTCGGCCACCGCAAGATCGTTTTCAGCCGCACCGAAACCGCTATTCCCGGCCGCAACCTCGAAGTGGAAAGTGGCGACCTTGCCACGGTCGTACAGGCACTTAAAAAACAACCTGGCAAGGATATCCTGGTCTATGGAGGTGCAGGATTTGTAAGCTCCCTTATCAGCTTTAATCTTATTGATGAATACAATATTATCATTAACCCAATTGCCATCGGTGCAGGACTGTCCATTTTCAAGGAAAGAAAAATTTTAAACCTGGAAAGTTCGGTAGCTTATAAGAACGGAAAAGTGCTCCATAGATACCTGACGGTATAAGCTGGTTTTATGCACATGGGCTAACCTGTATATTCGGAAATAACAGAATA
>JAYWCR010000114.1:0-16035 GCA_043780395.1 Sphingobacteriales bacterium | reverse complement strand
TGGAAGCAATCATACTTCCAACCCTTGCCCGAAGTGATAAGGATATGATCAATGGTGTGAATGAATTTATCAGCACCGAGAATTCTATGGGAGTGGTTCAGTCATCCAAAGGTGTGCTGAGACCTGTTTCCGATAAGCTTATCAATGAAACGCAGATCGTTTGCCGGCTTGCTTCTGCTACCCTTGGAAGCCGCTCTGTGATCAACTGGAAAGCGTATTCTACAGATTATGATGCAATCAGGGACCTGATTGAAAAATGTATCCCAGGCTTTGAGAATTACAATGAAAGAGTGCGCGGGAAAAGTGGATTTCACCTTCCTAATGCTGCAAGGGATGGTAAATTTATTACAGAAAAGTATATAGATAAAGCTCCGTTCACCATCAGCCCGTTGCCTTTGAATAAGCTTGCCACAGATGAATACCTGATGGCATCGACCCGTACCCATGACCAGTTTAATACGACTATTTATGGGCTGGACGACCGTTACCGTGGAATAAAGAATGAGCGCCGTGTGGTGTTCATGAACCAGAAAGACATGGACAGAGATGGGTTTGCAGAAGGTGAAAAGGTAGATCTTTTCAATTATGATGATGGGATTGAACGCATCGCCCGTTTATTTGTGGTGGTTCCATATCCTATTCCTGAACGCAATACCGTTACTTATTTTCCAGAAACCAATGTATTGCTTTCTATTAATAATGTAGTTGGTACGAGTAATATGCCTGCTGCTAAATATATCAGGATAAAAATAAATAAGCACCAACCTGTAACAGCTTAATGTATTATAGAAAAATTTGGTTATATTATGTAACCAAATTAATATAAACTAATTAGATATGAGTAAAAATAAGCGTTGGGGCATTGCCCTGGCAGGAGTGCTTCTTCAGGTAGCATTAGGTTCTGTTTACGCCTGGAGCGTATTCAAAGGCCCAATAATTAAACAATTTCACTGGTCTAAGCCTGAGGTAACCCTTACCTTTACCATCTCCATTCTGGCCGTTGGTCTTTCTGCCTATCTTGGAGGATTATGGATCAAACGTTCAGGTCCAAGGGTTGTTGCCATGACAGGTGGAATTTTATATGGTTTGGGAATATTCCTGGCAAGCTATTCTTCCATCGGACTCTGGTGGTTATACCTTACCTATGGTCTTCTCGGTGGAATAGGCCTGGGCTTTGCCTATATCGTGCCTATCTCTGTACTCGTAAAGTGGTTCCCTGACCGCCGGGGCCTGATGACAGGAATTGCTGTAGGAGGCTTCGGTGCTGGTGCATTGCTGACTGCACCTCTTGCCACGCATCTGATGGCCGGTTACGGTGTGCTCCAGACGTTTGCCTACCTGGGCGTTGCTTATATGATAGCAACTGCATGTGCAGGATACTTCATGCAGAATCCGCCTGAAGGCTGGTTACCTGAAGGATGGGTACCTGTTAAAAAAGAACAGTCATCTGATCAGTCATCCTCATTCACAATGAGCGAGGCGCTGAAAACCTGGCAGTGGTATGCACTCTGGTTCTTATTATTTCTAAATACAACTGCAGGTGTTTCAATTATTTCACAGGAAGCTCCTATGTTCGAAGAGTTTGCCAAGGCCAATGCATTGGCTGCAGCAGGTATGATTGGTGTAGTAAGTCTTGGAAATGCATTTGGCCGGATCTTCTGGGCTTATGTTTCCGATCTTTTAGGAAGAAGGCCTACTTTTTCCATCATGTTCATTGTTCAGATCATTCTCTTCTGGATTCTTCCAAGTTTTAGCAGCGTCACAGGTATCACCATTGTGGTGTTTTTAATTCTGATGTGCTATGGTGGCGGGTTTGGTACAATGCCAGCCTTTGCAGCCGATTATTTCGGTTCAGTCAATGTTGGCTCCATATACGGGCTTATGTTAACTGCCTGGGGTGTTGCCGCAGCGGTAGGACCCTTGTTGATTGACTATATGCATAAGTCAAGTGGAACATTCACCAGTGGATTGCATGTAATTGCCGGAATCATGGCAGTTTCAGTTATTCTACCTCTGTTTGTAAAGCCTCCTGTAAAGGTGCCTGCAACAACAGCTGAAAGGGTTTTAGCCGTCTAACTTTTATCTTTAAGATTTTTATAAAAAGGCCGGTAAGAACGAAAAATTCTTTCCGGCTTTTTTATGAGGTTTTTTTCCTTCGCAATACTTATCCGTTTCTTCTGTTTTTTTTGCTCGCCTGAAAAAAAGTACTTTCAGCAAATTCAGCCACTGCTTCTACCTCCTTATCGTTTCTCTCTAAAATACCCATATGTGCAGAGGGCCCGAAGAGTTTATAAGATGATTGTGGAACAGCATCAGCAATGAATTTACCTGCTGAAGCTTTCGTTAATTTATCATTTTTACCTGCGATCACGAGCAGGGGTACCTCAATAGAAGGCAGTACATGGGTGGCATCGTATTTAAACATAGCAAGGCAACCTCTGGCAACAACTCCAACAGGGGCTATGGATGATAAATAGGCAGTCAGGTTGAGCTGGCCCTTGGTTTCAGTGCCGGCATAGCCTGTAAATGCATTGCTTATGTGCATGGAACCGTTGAAGAATTTAATCCAGTTCATAAGTTGAAAGAACGGGGCCAGTCCGATCATGATATACAGCAGGGGTGTAAATACAGGCTTTTCAAGTGCTGTCAAAAGGCCACTTAAAATGGCTGTACGGCTGGGATCTGTGTAAGTTGTATGCAGAAGAGCAATACCACTTATTTTATCGTAAAGCTTTTTACCCTGTAATTTACAGGCCGTCAGAATTGTCATTCCGCCAATACTATGACCCAGAATTATAGGTTTCTGTTTCCCGCAAAGATCAATGACGGCATCCAGGTCACGTGCAAATTTAGGAAGCGAATAATCATTATCCGATGGTTTTCCTGATTTCCCGAGTCCAGACATCTTTGTGCATATCTTTCATGATAGGCAAGATTGCGGTACTCACTCCATTCACGGAACAGATAAATGTCAGCTGCAATCAGGCCAAGCGAAAAAAATTCAGAAAACCTCCAATAATGATTTGAACAGGGTGCATACAGTTTGGTTGAAATTTGTTCTTTGCAATTACTTTGCCATTGACAAAAGCCGGAACATCCATGTTTAATGTATCTTTTTTGTGGGTATGCCTTTACTTCTTTAAATGTTACAATATTCACTGCACAATCATAGACCTTGGATACATCTTTACCTGCAAATCATTATTCTGAGTCATCCGCACCGCGATCAGAAAATAATCCTGTTGCCTTTCCAGTCGCTGATGAGCCAGAGGTCAGGTTTCATCGTATGGTTCTGCAGGCTCCTGTGGCCATCTGCATTCTGAAAGGAAAAGGCCTGGTGATTGAATCAGTCAATGAAATGATGCTTCAGGTATGGGGCAAAACCAATGCTGTGATTGATAAACCAATAAGAGAGGCTTTACCAGAGCTGGAAGGCAACGGATGTCTGGAAGTGATGGCTGAAGTATACAACTCAGGAAATAAATTTTCAGGCAATGAACTAAGTGCATTGTTTTCCCATAACGGGCAGCTTAAAGAGTACTTTCTAAACCTGATGATCAAACCGATCCGCAACGACATGGGGAATATAGTCTCTATCATGGCAATTGCTATTGATGTGACAGAGCAGGTCATGGATCGCAATACTTTTGACAATACCCTGGAACTGTTAAAGTTCTCTGTGGAAGCTGCCAATATCGGTACCTGGTCCAAAGACCTGCAATCAGGAGATGTAAATATTTCTGAGCGCCACAAGGAGCTCTTTGGGTTTACCAGTAATCAGCACGTGGATACCGGGCAGCTGATGATGCAGATACCTCCTGAGCAAAGAGAACAGGTGGCGAAAGAAATGGCCAGGGTCTATACAGAAGGTGGTTTATATGATATTACGTTTTCTACTGAGGGCTTT
The DNA here is from genome assembly GCA_043780395.1 of Sphingobacteriales bacterium. Lineage (GTDB taxonomy): Bacteria > Bacteroidota > Bacteroidia > Sphingobacteriales > Sphingobacteriaceae > JANLVJ01. The sequence goes on along the minus strand of JAYWCR010000114.1, from coordinate 12,128 downwards.
GAAGATCAGAAGGTCAGGTGGGTAAGGGCCCTGGGAAGTGTGATCAGGAACAGTAAAGGCATACCTTCTTATTTTTCAGGTGTTTCTATAGAAACTACCCAGCAGAAAGAAGATGAGCTGCGCAAGAACCATTTTATCAGTATTGTGAGCCATGAGCTTAAAACCCCGCTTACTTCCTTGAAAGGCTATATCCAGCTTTTTATGCAAACAGCTGATCCGGAAAATAAATATGTATCGGCCATGCTGGCAAAAGCGGAGATCAAGCTTGATAAAATGACAAACCTGATCAATGGATTTTTAAACGTCTCGCAGCTAGAATCAGGAAAGATCAAGCTGGATATACAAAAGTTTGAACTCAATGAATTGATCCGGGAAGTGGCCGATGAGATGAATTTTCATAATAAGAACGGCAATATCATTTACACTCTGCAGGAAATGACGCTGCTGGAAGCAGACCGGGAAAAGATAGGGCAGGTGATTGTAAATCTATTGAACAATGCATCCAAATACTCTGAATCTGACAGTCCTGTATATTTGCAGACCAGGCTTCATGAGGGTATCCTGAGTCTGAGCGTCAGGGATACCGGAATAGGCATTACCACTGAAGATCAACTCCTGATATTTGAAAGATATTTCAGGGTCAACAGTACGCAGAATGAATTCATCTCAGGCTTTGGTATCGGGCTGTATCTATGTCGTGAAATAATTCAGCGTCATCAGGGAACTATTACAGTGCAGAGCATTCCAGAAAAAGGGTCAGTCTTTACTTTCAGCCTGCCTGTCAGCATTTATTAAGCGTTTTTTATATCTTCTTTAAGACCTGCTTGCTGCTCAGGAAGAGCCACGATTACATACTCGCTGATCTTTGCCAGGTTAATGGTGATCACTCCCCTTGAATTATGATCTACTACGGGCGTAAAATGGGCTCCAAAGATCAGTTCTTCAGCTTTATATGAGGTTCTTGAATGTACTGTCTGGGAGAAGGTATCGTCAAAGGCCTTGATGATCACAAGCAGCTCCATGGATGAGGCATCAAAGTCGTTCTTCGTTTTTCCAAAAAGAGGGCTGTCTGTATCGATGGGATGTACCACAGTCCAGGTCATGCTCAGCAGGTTTACTTTATTGCGTTCCAGTTCAAGCGGATAGAATTTACGGACCTTCTGGCCGTTATGTATCTCAATCTGAGAATAGGTGACATTTAGCTGTACATCGACCAGTTCACTACTTCGCAGGTTGGCAATTCGGAACATCAGACCTGTTATTTCGCGATAAGGGGAGATGATGGCCCATTCACTGTAAAGGATCTTGGCCATAGGCCTGGAAAAGCGTCCATAGAGCAAGCCTGTAGCCAGGGCAAACACTAGCAGGCCCGTTAATGATTCGATGGCTGCAATGGAACTTGAAAGCAGACCAGCAGGGCTGATCCTTGCGAAGCCCAGGGTAGAAAGGGTTTGTGAACTGAAGAAAAAAGCGTCCTGGAATTCACTCCAGAAATCATGGGTTGAAGCACCCATCAGGGCATCCTTGCCCAAAGCCATATAGAGACTTGCGAAAATAAAGTTGGCAATTAGATAGCTTACAAAGATCAGTACAAGAAAATTTCCCCAGGGCATGGTGATGAGCTTCATATAGACCTCATAGGGGCGCAGAAAAGGAAGTCCTTTTTTTACCACATTGGACGAGCCGTCACGGTTCATTACACGCTGGTTGGCGGAACTGGGCATTGTGCCGAAGCCCAGGTCATTGGGCTCTTCGGGCAGAAAATTTGGTTTAGCCATTTATTTACAAGGGTAGCTGGTAACCTATTAATACCTGAAGAACTCCATTCCTGACATTGTAACCACCTGCCTGCTGTAAAAAGGGAATATAACTGGCTGTGCTGTTATCCTGTCTTTTTACAAGGCTGGTAAGCCCGAGGTTATACCGTATTCCCAGGGTAAACCCATTATATGGGTAGACTTCAAGACCGCCTGTAAGGCCAAAATCAAACCTGTTCAGGGCTGTAATTGGATTGCCTCCGGCAGTGCCGGGGCCGTTTGAATCTTTAGAGCTCAGCAGATACCCTTGCTGGGTTCCAAGCTGAAGCTGCACGCGGTGCCTGATCGTCAGCGTTGCAAGGGTAGCCAGTGAGAGGTAATCATTCAGGATCTGACCTTTACTTCCATTGCTGTTATAGGTAAAGCCCATTCTGGAATAATTAAGCTCTGTACGGCCTCCGAATATATTCAGGCCATGCTGTATGAAGACTCCTGCAGTAAGACCCGTAACAGGGCTTGAAATGATATCTCCCGAGCTGTTGACGGCTCTGGCAGAGCTTATCCCGACATGCCCTCCGAAAGTATAAGCATGGCCTTCATAGAAATTGGGTTTGCGGACTGCTTTGGGCGAAACACGTAAGGGTGGGGCAGGAGCCCCTGAAGGTACATCATTCACTCTTGCGGCCGTGTCAGTGTGCAAGGGCACTGCCACCGTATCCCTCCGTATCCGGTTGCCAGGTTCAGGCTGCGACCCAGGGCCAGCTGCCTGTGCCGGAAAACGAAGCACAATGATCATAAAGCTGGTAAAAAGAAGATTAACCGGTATTGATTTCATAGTACTTTTTGTAAAAGTGGTGCATTGCTATTTTTCTTCTCTGAATTTATGCTGATATTTGAGCATAATGAAACAAGGAAATTCTTCAGTATGCGGATGGTGGCATTGGATCTAGGTCCGGTGCAGCTATATATTTATACGAATATACGAAAGGGAGGCTGTGAGGTTTCCCTTTTTTGCGTTCTGAACAGTTTCATTCACATCCATTAGATTCAACAAGATTACATTAAATGAAAGATATTCTAAACCGGCTCTATGAACATGATACGTTTAACTCCTCGGAGGCCAGACAGATTTTAATCAATTTATCATCAGGTAAGTACAATGCAGCCCAAATGGCAGGCGTTCTTTCGGCCTTTTGTATGCGTAGCATTACTGTGGCTGAGTTGAGCGGCTTCAGGGATGCCATGCTGGAACTTTGTATTCCTGTTGACCTTACTGCCTACAGAGCAATTGATCTATGCGGTACGGGCGGAGATGGAAAGCATACCTTTAATATCTCTACACTGGCTTCCTTTATTCTGGCCGGTAGTGGCTATCAGGTGGCCAAACATGGAAATTACGGGGTCTCTTCTGTAAGCGGTTCATCCAATGTCATGGAGCATTTTGGCTACAGGTTTCCTGTTGAAATCAGTGAACTTGAGAAGAGTATCGAGCAGGCTGGGATCTGCTTCCTGCATGCGCCTTTATTCCATCCTGCAATGAAGACAATAGGGCCGATCCGCAGAGAACTTGGCGTGAAAACCTTTTTTAATATGCTTGGGCCCATGGTCAATCCATCGGCTCCGGCCTATCAGCTGGTTGGTGTGTTCAGCCTTGAAATGGCCAGACTTTACTATTATCTCTATCAGAATACAAATAAGAAATTTACCATTTTACATTCACTCGATGGTTACGATGAGGTATCTTTAACTGCTGATTTAAAGATATTTAACAATGATGGTGAGAAGCTTATTACCAGAGAAAGTCTGTATAATACGGCCCTTACTCCTGAAGATATTTCAGGGGGAATGACAGCTGATGAATCAGCATCCATTTTTCTTTCGATTTTGCAGGGTGAAGGCACTGCAGCTCAGAACCAGGTGGTTTGCTGGAATGCAGCTTTTGGCATTCAGCTGCTTGAGCCGGCAAAAGACCTTGACACCTGTTTTGATCTGGCCCTTGATACGCTTCTTTCAGGAAGGGCATTGAAAAGCTTTAGAAAATTGCTCGGGATAAATAAAAATTAAGCAGCTACTGATGAAGATTAAAATTTGTGGTATGCGCGACCAGCAGAATATTGACGAGGTTATGGCCCTGGGTCCTGACTACCTTGGTTTTATTTTTTATGCGCGCTCACCCCGGTATGCCGGGCATCGTTCCATGGTACTTCCGCCTGCGCCTGTCAGAACAACCCTGGTAGTCGTAGATGAAGAAATAGAAGAAGTTTGTCGCCTTCAACAGTTATTTCAGTTTAAGGCTATTCAGCTTCATGGCAGCGAAAGCCCTGCCTACTGTAAACAATTGCGTCAGCAGGGCGTTCCCGGAATAGAGATCTTTAAAGCTTTTGGAATGAAAGAAGGCTTTGATTTTGGCCAGCTTCAGGCCTATGAGCCCTGGGTTGACTTTTTTCTTTTCGACACCAGCACCAGTCAGAAGGGAGGAAGTGGAATTACCTTTGACTGGAACCTGCTTGAAGGATACATCCTTGAAACACCCTATTGGCTAAGCGGAGGGCTGGGCCTTGAAGAGATCAGAACCTGGTATGAAAGCGGGAAAAATCAGGGTGCGCTTGCTGGCTTTGACCTGAACAGTCGCCTGGAGATCAGCCCCGGGCTTAAAGATGTTTCGATGGTGCGCAGTATTTTAGAATTAAGAGATGAATACCTTAAATAAAACAGGGGACATGAAATATACAGTGAATGAAGATGGATATTTTGGGAATTTTGGCGGCAGCTATGTTCCGGAAATGCTTTATCCAAATATTGAAGAACTGCGTACGCGCTATCTGGAAATTACCTCAGACCCAGGCTTTATAGCAGAGATGGGGCAGTTGCTTGAAGACTATGTAGGCCGGCCCACACCGCTGTACCTTTCAAAGCGTTTATCTGATAAATATAACCTTGAGATCTTTCTGAAACGCGAAGATCTCTGCCATACAGGTTCCCATAAGATCAATAATACTATCGGGCAGATTCTGCTGGCCAAGCGACTTGGTAAGCACCGCATCATTGCAGAGACAGGCGCCGGGCAGCATGGCGTGGCAACAGCTACTGTATGCGCCCTGATGGGCCTTGAATGCGTTGTTTATATGGGTGAGGTCGACATTAAAAGACAAGCGCCCAATGTGCTTAGAATGCAGCTTCTCGGAGCTACCGTTGTTCCTGCCTGCTCAGGAAGTAAAACTTTAAAAGATGCAACCAATGAAGCCATGCGCGATTGGATCAACAATCCGGTAGATACCCATTATATTATTGGCTCTGTAGTGGGTCCGCATCCATACCCTGATATGGTTTCACGTTTTCAATCGGTCATCAGCAGGGAGATCAGGGAACAGCTATTGGAAAAGACCGGAAAACCCAATCCTGACTATGTGCTGGCCTGTGTTGGCGGCGGTTCCAATGCCATGGGTGCTTTTTATCATTTCCTTGACCAGGAAGATGTACAGCTTGTTGCTGCGGAAGCAGGGGGGCTGGGCGTTGATTCAGGGAAAACCGCTGCTACCTCTGTGCTTGGAAAGGAAGGTGTATTGCATGGAAGCCGTACGCTGTTCATGCAGACAGCAGACGGACAGGTAGAAGAACCATACTCGATCTCTGCCGGCCTGGATTATCCGGGTATAGGCCCCCAGCATGCCTTTTTGCATACTACAGGCAGGGTGAAATATGTAAGCATCACCGATGACCAGGCCATGCAGGCCGGTATGGTGCTCAGCAAGCTTGAAGGCATTATTCCAGCCATAGAAACTGCGCATGCCCTTGCTTTGCTGGAATACTATCCTTTTAAACCAGGTTCATCCCTTGTCATTAATCTATCGGGCCGGGGTGATAAAGACCTTGATACCTATGTGAATTATTTTAACCTTAACACTGCTCCCTGAAATGGCTAACCGCTTGCAGAGCCTGTTTACGAGCAGGCCCGAAAATCTTTTATCCGTTTATTTTACGGCCGGTTATCCGGCACTCAATGATACCCTTGACCTTGCCCATAAACTGGAGAATGCTGGTGTAGACTTTATTGAAATAGGCTTTCCGTTCTCTGATCCACTTTCAGACGGGCCTGTAATTCAGCATAGTAGTGAGCAGTCATTAAAGAATGGGATGAATGTAGAGCTACTCTTTAGTCAGCTTGAAGGCCTGCGGCCAGCATTGTCAATTCCTGTTGTACTCATGGGCTATATCAATCCGGTTCTGCAATATGGAATGGAGCGGTTCTGTGAAAGAGCTGCCAGATCCGGTGTAGACGCGCTGATCATACCTGACCTGCCCATGGTTGAATATGAACGTCTTTATGCCAGGGTGTTCGAAAAATACGGTATAAGCAATATATTTCTGGTTACGCCCCAAACAGCTGAATCAAGAATCCGCAAGATCGATGAACTCAGCAATGCATTTATTTACCTGCTTTCTTCATCAGCCACCACTGGGCAGAAACTACAGATAAATGAAAATTCAGAAGCTTATTTCACCCGTTTGCAGGCTATGAAACTCAGAAACCCATTGATGATAGGTTTTGGAATTTCCTCCAATGCCGGCTTCAGGGAGGCCTGTAAATTTACGGCGGGAGCCATTATCGGAAGCGCCTTTATAAGGGCTTTAAATGAAGGCAGGGATGTGGACCACTGGGTAGAAGAAATCAGGGGCCACTCCCTGCCTGTAACTTAATTTAAAACAGATCAGAACTTTGTTGAAGAAGAGACTGCCTTCTCCTGTAGGGGAAGTTGGATGGCCATATCTTCAGCAGCCGGTAACGGAGTCCGGAAGAAAAGTTTCTGTCTTAATTTAAGGCTGAAATCAATTTCTTTCGGAAGTTCAAAATCTGACAGTTCCTCTGAGAGAATGGGTGCGGGTACTGTAAACCGTATTTGTTTTTCAGTATTAATGCTATGGTTTTTTCTTTTTGGAAATCCTGTTGCCTGAACACCACCAGCAAGTAAACTCAGCGCCAGAATTGAAGCGGTAATTTTAAGAGAATGCGTTTTCATAAAAAATAATTTCACCTTTAATGTCATAAATACCAATAGAATGCTATTGATATACATATGACACTGCGAAAGCCATTAAGGTTTCACCTTTCTGGCACATATCTTTTTCTCTATTTTAAATCCGTTTTCGTAAAGTCTCCTATCGTGTACCAGAGAGCGAAAAGGGTGCATCTACCTCCCTTATTCCCCTTTTTTTGTTGGGTTGGGGTGCCATTTTAAAATTAAGTACAGCTCCTTTCATCAGAGATTCATGGCTTAACCAGTTCATGTCATAAGGTTTTCCATTTATAGTGAGGCTGTTTACATAGAGATTTCCAGCATTGTTAGCCGGGGCATTGATAATCACTTTCTTTCCATTCTCAAGGTTGAGTGTCATCTTTTTAAACAGGGGAGCGCCCAGTACATACTGGCCGGAAACCGGGCATACTGGGTAAAATCCCATGGCTGAAAATACATACCAGGCAGACGTCTGCCCATTATCTTCATCCCCGCAATAGCCGTCGGGTGTGGCCTTATAAAGTTTGTTCATTGTTTCCCTGGCCCAGAACTGAGTTTTCCACGGCTCTGCTCCGTATCCGTAGAGATAGATCATATGCTGGATAGGCTGGTTTCCATGGGCATACTGACCCATGCCTGCAATCTGCATCTCTCGGATCTCATGGATCACTCCTCCATAATAACTATCATCAAACACAGGAGGCAGGGTAAAGACTGAATCGAGCTTTGCCACAAACTGCTTCTTGCCACCCATCAGGTTTACCAGGCCCTGGATATCCTGAAAAACACCCCATGTATAATGCCAGCTATTCCCTTCAGTGAAGGCATCACCCCATTTAAATGGGTTAAAGGGTGACTGGAAGGTTCCATCTTCATTTTTTCCCCTCATCAGTCCGGAAGAGGGGTCAAAGAGGTTCCGGTAGTTCATCGCCCGTTTTTTATAGAGATCAGTCTCTGCAGCAGGCCTGCCTAAAGCCTTTCCTAATTTATAGATAGCAAAATCATCATAGGCATATTCGAGGGTGCGTGCTGCATTCTCATTGATCTTTACATTATAGGGTACATAACCCAGCCTGTTATAATATTCAACCCCTTTGCGCCCTGTAGCCCTTGGACCTTCATTATTTGCCCCATGAAGTAAAGCTTTATATAAAGTCTGTATATTGTAGCCTCTCAGGCCTTTCACATAGGCTTCGGCCACCACAGAGGCTGAATTATTCCCTACCATTACATCTGAATAACCCGGGCTGGACCATTCAGGCAGCCAGCCACCTTCTTTATAATCATTGACCAGCCCTTCCTGCATCTCTTTATTAATTGTTGGGTAAACCAGGTTCAGAAAAGGATATAAGGCCCGGAAGGTATCCCAGAAGCCTGTACCTGCAAACATATAGCCTGGTTCGGTCTTGCCTGTATAAGGGCTCCAGTGAACGATCTTTCCCAGCTTATCCAGTTCATAGAGCTTGTTGGGAAAGAAGAGCATCCTGTAAAGGCATGAATAGTAAGTACGGGTCTGGTCGATAGTTCCCCCCTCAACGGTCAGGCGCCCAAGGGTACGGTTCCAGATATCTTTGGCTTTTTTTGCTGTCTGGTCGAAATTATCAGTACCCTGCTCACGCGTAAGGTTCAGCTCAGCCTGCCCGATACTGATAAATGAGGATGCTACACGCAGATGAACCTTTTCACCTTTAGCTGTTTTAAAACCCACCACGGCCAGGGCATGTAGTGCATGAAGGCCCAGTGAATCGGTTTGGAGCGTATCTGAATAGGTCTTGTGCAGGCTGAAGTCTTTATCAATGAGGATAACAAAATAGTTCCTGAAATTTTTTAACGGATTCTGGGCATGTTTGGTTGAATAGCCCACGATCTTATGCTGCCCGGGTATGATTTGTACGAATGAACCCTTGTCCAGGGCATCAATCACGATAGAAGAACTATCGCTTTTGGGAAATGTAAAGCGGAACTGGGCGGAACGCTCGGTAGGCGTGATCTCGGTGGTAACATCATGATCGGCCAGGTACACACTGTAATAGTAGGGTCTGGCGATCTCTGTTTTATGGGAAAACCAGCTGGCACGCTGGTCTTGTGAAACCTTAATATGCCCTGAAACAGGCATAATGGCGAACTGCCCGTAATCATTCATCCAGGGTGAGGGCTGATGGGTCTGTTTGAAGCCCCTGATCTTGTCAGCATCATAGGTATACTGCCAGCCATCACCCATCTTACCGGTTTGTGGGGTCCAGAAATTCATTCCCCAGGGCAGGGCAATGGCAGGGAATGTATTGCCGTTGGAAAGGTCAGGTTTGGAGGCCGAGCCCATCAGTGGATTTACATACTGCACCGGATCTGCTGCGTGCAGTTGCTGTGAATAACCGGCTCTTCCTGTAAAAAGGATGCTAAGTAGAAATAAGATCTTTTTCAACTGACTGGTTTTAGTTACCTGTCAATGAAAGTAAAGAATTTCCTGAAAGGGTTACAGGAAATCTTCCAGAATTCCCTTTCCCTGACGGATAATTTCAGGGCTTTCTCCCGTGCAATCAACAATGGTAGAGGCCACAAGGCCGCCGTAGCCCGCATCAATGACCATATCTACGAGATCCTCATACTTTTCATGGATCAGTTCAGGGTCTGTAGAATATTCAATGATCTCATCCTCGTCATGCAGGGAGGTCGACAAGATCGGGTTTCCCAGCATGCGCACAAGTTCGCGGGCAATATTATTGTCAGGAACCCTGATCCCCACAGTTTTACGCTTTGAGTTCAGAAGTTTAGGGACTTTGGAACTGGCGTTCAGAATAAAGGTGAACGGCCCGGGAAGAGCCTTTTTCAAAATTCTGAAGGTGGCACTGTCAACAGGTTTGGTATAATCTGAAAGATGGCTCAGGTCAGAGCAGACAAAAGAAAAATTAGCCTTTTCGGGCTTTATTCCCTTGAGTTTGCAAATCTTTTCAATGGCTTTCTGATTGGTAATGTCACAACCAAGGCCGTAAATTGTATCTGTCGGATAAATAACAATGCCCCCAGAACGGAGGCATTGCACAACTTGCTCCATTTTTTTTTCTGAAGGATTTTCAGGATATAGCTGGATAAGCATAGTTCATGCGATTTAATGACCGGGGTAACAGGTACCCCGGTCATAGGTTTTTATTTTCAGGAAAGAACCTGTTTTACAAGGTCTGCTGCTTCTTTAAGTTCAATGGCAGAAAAAACCTCCAAACCAGATTCGTCAATCAATTTCTTGGCTTCCACTGCGTTGGTTCCCTGTAATCGAACGATAATAGGGATAGAGATATTGCCGATATTACTGTAGGCATCAATGACACCCTGGGCTACGCGGTCACAGCGGACAATACCGCCGAATATATTTATCAGAATAGCCTTTACATTCGGGTCCTTAAGGATAATATGAAAAGCCGCTTCAACAGTTTTTGCACTTGCTGATCCGCCCACATCCAGGAAATTGGCAGGCTCACCACCTGCAAGCTTGATAATATCCATGGTAGCCATGGCAAGACCCGCTCCATTGACCATGCAGCCAACGTTTCCGTCAAGCTTCACATAGTTCAGGTTGGATTTGGTTGCTTCCACTTCCATAGGATCTTCTTCACTCTCATCGCGCATGGCCGCGTAATCGGGATGGCGGTACAGGGCGTTATCATCCAGGTTTACTTTTGCATCTACTGCCAGAATCTTATTATCCGAGGTTTTCAGCACCGGATTGATCTCAAACATGGCAGAATCTGTGGCTTCATAAGCTTTATAGAGCGAGGCCACAAATTTGGTCATCTCTTTCAGCGCCTCACCGCTTAAACCCAGGTTAAAACCAATTTTACGGGTTTGGAAAGCCTGTAAACCCACAGCAGGGTCAATTTCTTCCTTGAAGATCAGTTCCGGAGTATGCTCGGCAACTTCTTCAATATCCATTCCTCCTTCTGTTGAATACATGATGATATTCCGGCCTGCAGCACGGTTCATCAGTACACTCATATAATATTCTTTTGTAGGCGTTTCACCAGGATAGTATACATCCTGGGCAACGATGATTTTATTTACTTTCTTGCCTACGGGGCCTGTCTGATGGGTGATCAGTTGCATGCCCAGGATCTGTTCTGCTCTTTCTTTCACTTCATCAAGGCTTTTGGCAAGCTTTACGCCTCCGCCTTTTCCGCGGCCCCCTGCATGGATCTGGGCTTTGATGACCCACCAGCTGGTGCCAGTATCGGCATGCAATTTTTTTGCTGCCTCAACTGCCTCTTCAGGAGTATTGGCAACAATGCCTTCCTGGACGCGTACACCAAAGCTTTTCAGGATGGACTTTCCTTGATATTCGTGAATATTCATGTATTTTTTTGGGTAAAAATAAGGATTAATTTGAATCGGCCCAGCTTTTTTGACATTCAGCTCAAGCTTTGTTTAAAGCCCCCGCCAGCCCCTGATTTTCCTATCTTAGCATTAAATTTAGTCAGATGCTGAAGGCAAGGGGAATTATAAAATCATATGCATCGCTTGAGGTAATCAAAGGCCTGGACCTTGACGTTGCCAGGGGCGAGATCATTTCAATAGTAGGGGAGTCAGGCGCTGGAAAAAGCACCCTGCTGCATATTCTTGGTACCCTTGACCGGCCTGATAAAGGTTCCCTGCTCATTGATGAAATTGCTGTGAACTCCCTTTCTTCAAGACAGCTCAGCAAGTTCAGAAATGAGAAGATCGGATTTGTTTTTCAGTTCCATCACCTGCTTCCTGAATTTACAGCACTGGAGAACGTTTCTATTCCTGGCTTCATTTCAGGCACGCCCAGAAAAATCGTAGAGCAGCGGGCTGCAGAACTGCTGGATATTCTGGGCGTGTCGGCAAGGGCAGGACATAAGCCTTCAGAAATGTCAGGAGGGGAGCAGCAGCGTGTAGCCATTGCCCGGGCCCTGATCAATTCACCAGCCATTATTATGGCTGATGAACCCTCAGGGAATCTGGATTCAAGGAATTCCGAAGAGCTTCATGCCTTGTTTCTTGAACTGCGGGCCAAGCTCAACCAGACCTTTATCATTGTGACCCATAACCCCCAGCTTGCTGCCATTGCCGACAGGCAGCTGCGCATGAAAGACGGGGTGATGCTTAACTAGTCCCGGGAATCAGCAAGTTCCAGGGTACGAAGGTCTACTGGTACGACCATCGAGATCCCTGCCTCTACCATTGTAATGCCGTAGATCACATCTGTGGAGGCGATGGTCCGCTTGTTATGGCTTACTACAATAAACTGTGACTGGTCTGAGAATTTGCGGATAATGGAGTTGAACTTGTCAATATTTGAATCATCAAGCGGGGCATCTACCTCATCGAAGATGCAGAAGGGGGCAGG
>JAYWCR010000113.1:0-8738 GCA_043780395.1 Sphingobacteriales bacterium | reverse complement strand
AAGTTGTCTGGGAGCTTCTGCTATGACAGGCTGAAAGACCAATTAATGCCAGCACAGGAATGCTGCATTTTATGAACAAACACTTCATTTAAGCTATTTAAGGGAGTAACAAAATTTAAAGCTACCCTTAAATAATTTATTTCAAAAAGTGTTTTCTCCTTAAAATGGATTGCAACCCTGAGGAGCGGACTAAAAACAAGGTAACGGTATCTACGTTATTTTAGTGAAGATGTGGTATAGATGAAGGAAGGTGACCTGTAGCCTCCCTGGTCAGAAATTTTATCTTTATCATTGGTAAACCAGTCTGGAAAAATGCCACCTCCATAAACTGCCCAGTCAAGAAAATGAGTAAATCCTTTATTGATAGCCTTTGTCTCTACAGGATAATCAAAATCGGGCATAGGTAAAGTAATAGCCCAGGGCATTCCTGATTTTGACAGGTAGGTTGTTTTCGTACCGGGAACACTTATATCTATTCCTTTTCCAAACAAAGAATGATCTGCCAGTGAGGTAGGCTGGGTACCTGTTAAATGAATTTCTACCCTTTTATTATTCACTATATTATAGATAAAGGGATTATATCCATCCAGTTTAAAGTCAGCGATAGAAATCGAATCCTTTACAATAAAATTAATTGAGTAGGCAATGGCGGGTGAAACGGGCTGACCCGGAACCGTATTCCAGTATTGCATTTCCTTGCGCATATTGGAATAAAGTATAAAGACCGCATTCGCCTGACCCGTTTCCATCTTTCCGGCTTTAACAATGCCTACACTGGCAGCGGGCAGGGGAAATTCAATGCCAAAGGCATTCGGCTGTACGCCGCCTGTTGCTACCAAGGTATATTTACCGATGACCTGAACAAGGTTATTTGCAGCATTGGTTGCAATATCATAACAGAACTTCATGACCACATCATTCATATCAAAATCTCCGCTTGAAGGCCATTGATCTTCAAAAACAATAGTTGACAGGGTACTCAGTTGATTGAAGGCGCGGCTTGGATCCTCGGGGTAATCATCCAGGTCATCAGCAACACCATCCCCGTCCGTATCCATGACCAGGGCAATGGACGTATTGTTCAGGCTGATGTTTCCTGAAACAGTAAAAACCCTGCCTGAAACAGTTGCATTTTTATTTATCAGAATATTGGAACCATAGTTCAATCCCTCATCATTCTGACCTACAATATTCCCTTTAAAAGTTGAACCAGGCCCTACCGTAGTATTTCTGGCAGCAGTCCAGAAAACATTGGAAGCAGATCCTCCGCTTTTCATCCGGATAACTGAAGCACTTGCAGTGGTCAATGCACCCGCAATTCTAAAAATATATAAGGCATTCTTATCACCCCCATCATTTAGGGTGAGAGTACCTGATAAGGTAGCGTCACCCGTAAATGTATAGATTCCGGGCTTCAGGTTATCGGCCATAGAGCCCAGGTCCTGGCCTGAAAGATTGGTGGATGCCGGATAATAGGCCGTAGTTAAAATATCATTGGCCAGATTGTTACCAGCAATAGCTACGGCTATTGCTGTTTGAAAATTTGCTGTTTTTTTATTTTTAGTATCAACGGCAGAATAAACAGCTCCGTTTACAACAGTACCAAGTCCTGTTCCAAAGCCGGTAGCCGCATAGGCACTTCCGGTATTCCCGGAAATTACAGTAGCCCCGGTATTACTGATATTAACACCAGCAACTGAATAGCTACTGGCATTGCCCCAGTCCGGTACTTTCTGATCAGCAAAAACTGCAACAGAATACGTCAGAGACAGACAGGCGGAAACGAGTAAATGCGAAAATAATTTCATTGAATAAGAATTGAAACCATTAAGAAGAATAGCCTTGCAGCATTAAAACACGAAACGGGAAGGTATGTGATCCGTAACCGGTACAGGAGTACTTACCCTTGCTCCCATTGATGCCGTTATGTCTGCATTTCCGACCTCAATAAGTTGAACTGACCTGGAATTATTGGGAGATATTTTCACTACATAAAGAGCTGAATACTTTTTGTCCAGGTAGACAGTTGAAATAAAAGGCTTTTTAATACTTGCTGATCCCTTACAAAGAAGAGCACCTCCAGCACCAGGATCTCCGTCGTAAATATTGATCAGGTATTTTAAATTCCCGAACTGAAGATCAGTAATGTTCAGTGTTAACTTAACATTTCTCGAAATTGCCCAGGAAAAATAACTTGGAAAAGTGGTGGTCGCAATAGATGGATTACTATTTTCTGTTTTCAGTGCTATTTTTTTACAGGAAGTAAAAAAACTACTAAAAAGAAATACCCAAAAGATTATTTTTCGAGTCATAAAGAGGATTAATTTACAATCAATTAACCCAAGATATATTGTATCAATGTATATATTGTTACAAATTGATAAATAAAATAATTAACTCTTTTAAGGAATTTATTTTGAGGTAATTATTAATCTTTAAAACTTATTATTGCTCTTAATGACCTATTCAAGCCCGGATCCAGGTACTTTTCCATTGGCGGTTCTGAGCTGTTTATAGAGCTTAATACCCAGCCCAAGTAAAACCCCGAGTAGAATCAGGCCCACCACTCCATAGATCCAGGAGAGTGCATTCTTTATCACTACCAGAAATACGATGGCTACCAATAAGATAGTAGCTACTTCATTCCAAACCCTTAACCAGGTAGAACTATATTTAAATATATCAGCCTGCAGCTCCCGGTAGATCTTGCGGGTAAAAAAATGATAGACCAGCAGGGCAGCTACAAAGCCAAGTTTCACCTGCAACCAGTGCTGGTGGATCAGGTAAGGCTGCAGACCTACCATGGCCAGACCGCTTACCAGCGTAAGCACCATGGCAGGTACCATGATAATCTGCCAAAGCTTCTTCTCCATAATACGGAACTGATCATTCAGAATAGTGGCAGCAGGTTCAACTTTCATACTGCCTTCAGTATGATAGATAAAAAGCCGGGGCATATAAAAAAGCCCGGCAAACCAGCTGACAATAAAAATAATATGTACTGCCTGAATATAAATGTACAGCATGGTTGTTATAGAACTATAGGTAGTTTTTCCAGGAATATTCCTTAACAAGGTCGATCGCATATTTTACGTTATCGAAAGGAATATCAGGCATGATGCCATGACCCAGGTTAAAAATAAAACCATGCTCACCTTCCATACGGTCAAAGAGCTGATAAATTTTACGTTTGATCACCGTCTTGTCGGCATAAAGAACAAAAGGATCGAGGTTACCCTGCACAGCAATACCAGCGGGCAGGGACCTTTTCAGGCGGGGAAGGTCTGCATTCCAGTCTACAGATATTACATCAGGCCCGGCCTCAGCCATAAGTGGCGCAAAGACAGAACTTCCCTTACTGAATGAAATAACAGGAACTCCTTCAACTTTTACAGCCTCAATGATCTGTTTAATATAGCGGTGTGAGAATTCTTCGTAATCATCCCACGAAAGTGCACCAGCCCAGCTGTCAAAAATCTGTATGGCATTGACGCCTGCTTTGATCTGCATTTTCAGGTAATCGATAGTAATACGGGTGATCTTCTCCAGCAATGCATGCGCCAGGACCGGATCATTGTTAAGCATCAGCTTGGTATTTTTAAAATCCCTGGATGATTCACCTTCTACCATATAACTCATGACCGTAAAAGGCGCTCCGGCAAAACCGATCAGCGGAATTTTTGCTTCAAGACGCTGCTGCACAATACCAATCATTTCGGCCACATAACCTAAAGATTCATGTACATCAGGGTTACGCAGGGCATTGACGTCAGCAAGTGTGCGTACAGGATTGGAAAACAAAGGTCCTTTACCTGGATGAAAAGAAAGATCACCCCCCAGAGCCTCTGCCGTGACCAGGATATCGCAGAACATGATGGCTGCATCAATTCCCAGCAGATCAACTGGCAGCATGGTCACATCGGCGGCAATTTCAGGGGTCTTGCACATTTCCATAAAGGAATACTTTTCCTTGATGGCCCAGTACTCTTTCATAAAACGGCCTGCCTGGCGCATCATCCACACAGGTGGTCTTGAGGTTTCCTGTGAATATGCGGCTTTTGTAAATAAATAAGGTTCAGGCATCAGTTAGATTCTTGTTTCAGGGTATCTGTAAATTTATATCCGATACCCCGTATGGAGTGAAAAAATTTAGGATTTTTAGGATCCTCTTCAAAATATTTGCGGAAAGAGAGAATGAAATTATCGATGGTCCTTGTCGACGGGTAAACATCGTAGTTCCAGATGCGGTCAAGGATCATTTCTCTGGAAACAACTTCGCCCTTGCGCTCAATTAAAAGCTTCAGCAACAAAGTTTCCTTTCTTGTCAGGGCATGTTCCTCATCCCCGGGGCCGGAAAACTCATACCGGGTAAAATCAACACGCTTATCCCCGATCGTATAGGTGTTTATTGAAGATGTAATTCCAGGCCTGCTGCTCCGGCGAAGAAGTATTCCAACCCTGAGCAAGAGTTCTTCGAGGTTAAATGGCTTTACCAGGTAATCATCAGCACCTCTTTTGAGGCCGTTGATCCGGTCTTCACTGGTATTCTTTGCTGTAAGAAATAAGATCGGTATTTCGGAATTTTCCAGCCTGATCATTTCACATACCTGAAAACCATCCATCTCAGGAAGCATCACATCAAGAATCAACAGGTTGTACCGCCCTTCATGATAGGTTTTTAATCCCTTTTTACCATTCGTAGCAGTGATCACCTGATACCCTTCAAGCTCCAGATTAAGTTTTATCGCTTCAAGCAAATGTTCTTCATCTTCAATCAATAGAATACGGGGAAGGGAATCTGTCATGCCTGGAATGATACCTCGAAAATACTGCCTTTGGGAGAATTATTTCTTACCTCAATAATTGCCTGGTGCTTGTCAAGTACCTGTTTGACGATAAACAATCCCAGACCAGTACCTTTTGTATTGCGGGTCTCTTCATTTCCCGAGCGGTAGAACTTTTGAAAGATTTTTTTCTTTTCGCGGTCATCAATGCCTATACCCTGGTCTATGACCTGCAGGGAAATGAACTCATCTTCCTGGCGCAGGTCCAGGCTTATGCGGGTACCCTCAGCAGAGTATTTTACAGCATTTTCAAGCAGGTTGCTTATGGCTGAGCTCAGGGCAAATTTATCACCGTTAAGTTCTATGGAAGGCTGGATATGCTCATCAAAAAAGAAGCGTTCCTGGGAGGTTTCGCGGACTCTTCTTGAAACCAGCTGTACAAGTTCTGAAAAATTAAAGTTCTCCTTTGGAAATGAATAGCTGTTATTCTCAAATTTGGTAGCCATCAGCATATTCTCGACCAGAATATCCAGCCGGTCAATATCAGACAGGGAGTTTTTAAGGAAACACTGCACTTTTTCGCGCTCAAGATCACGCTTGAGAATAGTCTGCAGATAGAGCTTTACAGAAGCGAGCGGTGACTTCAATTCATGTGTTACAGACAGAAGAAAATTCTTTTGCTGCTGGTTCAGGGCATTTTCTTCGTTTAATGCTTTTTTCAGGCGCCACATCCCCAGAAGAAGCAATAGAATGAACACTGAAAATTCAGAGAGTACCATGCTGAGTTTGCTGGGCGAATACTGAATTAACAAGTATCCCCACCAGCTTATCTGCAATACTGCATAGATCAGTAGAATATTATATATGCTTAACGGACGCATCAGACATTTACACGTTTAAAGATCTGGTCAAGACTTTCAAAGATTGCTCTTTTTGCTACTTCCAGGTCAACCTTGGTATGAGCGGCAGAGATAAAGCCTACCTCATAGCCAGACGGACCAATATATACACCCCTGTTTATAAGTTCATGGTGAAAAAGCTTGAATTTCTCCATGCTTTCGGCCTGTATGTCCGAGGCTCTTTCAATGTTTTCCTTATCTGTAAAGGAGAACCAGAAGATAGATCCTATAGAGACAACCTTTACCTTGTAATTGCGGGCGGTAGCATAACGCTGAATGGAGGCAGCAAATTCCTCTGCCTTATTGTTCAGATCGCGGTAAAAGCCCATTTTCAGCAGCTCATGAAGCTGTGCCATACCGGCCGCCATAGCCACCGGATTGCCCGAAAGTGTCCCTGCCTGGTAAACATCCCCTTCAGGTGAAATTCTGGCCATGATCTCTGCTTTTCCTCCGTAACAACCTACAGGAAGACCACCACCGATGATCTTGCCAAAAGTAATCAGGTCAGGAGCAATCTGGTAATAACCGGCTGCTCCTTCAAAACCAATTCTGAATCCTGAAATCACCTCATCGAAGATAAGCAAGGATCCATTCTCTGTACAACTGGTACGTAAGGCCTGCAGAAACTCCTTATCCTGTAAGATAAGGCCATTATTGGCCGGTACTGGTTCAATGATCACTGCAGCAATTTCCTTTCCATAGGTCTGAAATGCTTCTTTGATGGCATTGATATCATTTAGTGGCAGTACGATTGTTTCCTGGGTGAATGATTCAGGAACACCTGCAGAAGTACTCAGGCCCAATGTTACAAGGCCAGAGCCGGCTTTCACGAGCATAGAATCAACAGCACCATGAAAACAACCTTCAAACTTGATGACCTTGGCACGCCCGGTAAACCCTCTTGCCAGCCTGAGTGCAGACATGACGGCTTCGGTACCGGAGCTTGTGAACCTGACTTTTTCCACAAAACGGTGGTGCTTCAGGATAAGTTCAGCAAGGTCATTCTCTGCTGCTGTCGGAGCACCGAAGGTAAGACCGTTAGACAGGGCTTCAATCACCTTCTCCCTGATCTTTGGATTGTTATGGCCCAGGATCAGCGGCCCCCATGAGCAGCAGAAATCGATGAACTTGTTTCCGTCCACATCATATAAATGGCATCCATCCCCTTTTTCTATAAATATCGGAGTTCCGAATACGGCCTTAAAAGCACGCACCGGACTGTTTACTCCCCCGGGGAAATATTTTTTAGCTTTCTCAAACAGTTCAGCCGAATGCTCACGTTTGATCTCAGGCTTTGAGCCTGCAGGGATGAAGTTTGTATCTTCATTTCCCTTCGAAAACATATTTTTTATAGAATCAAGCATATAAAAGGATATTCAATTACAACCATTTATTTTCAAGGATATCACGGACGTGATATGTAATAATAAGACTGGCACCTGCGCGTGCGAATGCATACATATTTTCCATGACCAGTGCAGCTTCGTTTACAAGCCCTGCCTTTGCGGCTACTTTCACCATGGCATATTCACCTG
The DNA here is from genome assembly GCA_043780395.1 of Sphingobacteriales bacterium. Lineage (GTDB taxonomy): Bacteria > Bacteroidota > Bacteroidia > Sphingobacteriales > Sphingobacteriaceae > JANLVJ01. Next base: position 1,520 of record JAYWCR010000113.1, on the reverse strand, counting down.
ATACATTATAACAAGCCACCGGCAAATTAGTTGAAGCACTGAGATCAGAAATTATGTCCAGATAGGCCAGAGCTGGCTTTACCATCACAATGTCAGCACCTTCCTGTTCGTCCAGTGCAGCCTCGCGCATGCTTTCCTTGCGGTTGCGGAAGTCCATCTGGTACGATTTGCGGTCTCCCGACTGGGGAGATGAACCAGCAGCCTCACGAAAGGGACCATAATAGGCCGAAGCAAATTTTATGGAATAGGCCATCAGGGCAGTGGACTCAAAACCAGCACCATCAAGGGCCATCCGCATAGATCCTATCCTGCCATCCATCATATCTGAAGGAGCTACCATATCAGCGCCTGCGCGGGCATGTGCAAGGGCAATCTTATTCAGGATCTCAAGAGTAGCATCATTCTGCACATAGCCTTCATGAAGCACACCACAATGGCCATGGGTCATATAGGCACAGGTACATATATCTGTAGCAATATAAAGCGAACTTCCATATGCTTCTTTCAGGGCTGTAATAGCTTTGGTCACCACAGCAGTTTCATCCCATGCCGACCGGGCATCCAGTGATTTCTCTTCGGGCACACCAAATAAAAGAATCTTGTTAATTCCAAGTCTGAGCCCTTCACCTACATCTGTGACCAGGGTGTCTACTGTAAAATGATGGAGACCAGGTAAAGAAGAAATCGGATTTTTCTGGCCTTTTCCGGGTATGATAAAATATGGGTACATAAACATATCCGCTGAAAGACGGGTCTCAGCAACCATATTGCGGATAAGCGTATTTGTACGTAGCCTCCTTGGCCTTTGTAGTATCATGGAACTATTAATAACTTTTGTCTACATCAGACTAAAAACTGCTTCGGCAAGCCCGAGTTCATCGGGTGAATAGGGAATGATGTAATTGGTGATATAATATTCTTCAAGCTTGCTGCCAGTAGATTTGCCAATAGCAATAACCTTTTGGCCAGACTCTATAAAATTGCGTTCAAGGTATGAACTGACATTTGAAGGGCTGGTGAAAATAAGTATTTCTGCATCTGAATAGCCTCCGTTCTGATCGGCCTCTGTCTCATATACGGGAAGATCAATAGATTTGGTTTCAGGCCCAAGGCCCATTTGTATACTCCGCAATGAATCTTTTGCCTGTGGAAAAAGAACAGTTTTGCCTTCAACCAGGGTAGAAAATTTTCGGGCTACCATACTGGTATCACTTGCCTCACCTACAAAAGCAGCTTCACGTCCACGTTCACGCAGGGCTGATTCAGAACCCCTGCCCACTACACCAAGCTGAACATGTTCAGGCAACTTGGGCTTGAGATCAAAAAAGTATTCTACTGCATTCTTACTGTTAAAAAAGATCCAGTCTACACGGCTCAAAATGGAAGAATCCATTTTATGAATGATCGGAAATGTACGGATCAGCGAACGTCCTTCAAGTTTAACACCCTTTTTCTGAAGATATGTCTGCAGATAACCACCCTGATTAAGCTCGCGGCTGATAAATACAGACTTCATTTTA
>JAYWCR010000112.1:0-8084 GCA_043780395.1 Sphingobacteriales bacterium | reverse complement strand
AAGAAAGTTTTTTCTTTTAATAGCAAGGCTTGAACCTGAAAATAATATTGAACTTATTCTCAACGGGTATTTGCTTTCAGGATCGGACTTGCCCTTTATTGTTATTGGCAACGCAGCAACGACGTATGGAGTTTATCTCCAATCCAGGTATCCAGGTAAAAATATCCTCTTTATAGGAGGCATTTATAATAAAGCAGACCTAGATGCTTTACGTTTCTATGCCTGCATTTATTTCCACGGGCATTCAGTGGGCGGCACAAATCCTTCATTGCTCGAAGCAATGGCTACCGGTTCCCTGATTGCGGCTCATGGCAATAACTTTAACCGCACTGTTTTATTGGAAAGTGGCCTGTATTTTCAGGATGCATCAGAAATAGCTGCTATCATCTCAAAAGTAGTATATGAAGATTCAACTCATTTCGATTCGTTGCGTCTTGCAGGTATTGAGATCATCAGATCTCAATACAACTGGGATCTGATCATTGACAGATATGAAAAGTATTTTAAATCCATCCTTTTATAAAGTTCCAAATTCTTCAAGAAACTTTTCAACATTGAATATATTCTGTTCTACATTCTTTAATTTTTCCGGTGGCCAATTCCACCATTGGATTCTTAAAAAAGTTTTAATCTGCTCCTGAGAAAACCGAAATCTGATTGTTCTTACAGGCACTCCACCCACAATACAATATGCAGGTACATCTTTATTAACCAGGCTTCCTGCCCCGATCACAGCGCCGTCATTAATGGTTATACCGTCAAGAATTGTGACATTAGCACCGATAAAAACGTCGTTTCCTATAGTAATTTCTTTGCGCTCTTCAATCTTATCTGTGGCAGATAGTGTCTTTCCGTTTTGTTTCATGGTTGAATAGAACATGGGGGCAGTTGAAATTCCATGCACAGGATGGATTCCACGGCCACATACCAAATTAGGTCCTATTGAACAGAACTTTCCTATGCGGGTGTAGGAGATCCATGCATTTTCAGCTATATATGTGCCTGTATCTATACTTACATGTAAAAGATGGGTGGGTACATAGGTCTTCACATCAGCGGCTATAGTGCAATGCTGCTTTACAGCACCGATATAAGACCAGTTTATATCTTTCAGCAAAAAAACGGCTTTAATGAATTTCAGGTAATTTGTAAACCAGCTCATATTATTTTCTTTTAAGGACTCTCTTTTCAAATGAATCAATAAAAGACTCAGGCGTATAATTATAGATCTTTGCAGAAAGGAACCTTGAATATTTTTCCAGAATATGGTATCCGTTAAATGCCTTTGCCAGTACATTCAGAATTTCATGCATTTTATAAGGTTTTCCAAGGTATGAAATCCAGGGTTGTAAGCTGGCAGTTTGGCCCTGATCATAAAAATGGGTATCAATCAGGCAAACGACATTTTCATGGTTTACTCTTATTTCCTTCGTCCAGGAATGATCCGCACCTATGAGATTTATCTCTTTAAAGCCCAGATTAAGCGCCAGAAAAATGGATTGTACCATCACGTTCTGTATATATGGGCAGGCCAGTGATCTTGAATATAACATATAATCCAAGCCTAAACCAGTTTCCACAATGATATCATTATAATGAACCAGGGTAATACTGGCAGAATTGCCAAACACTTTACTAAAGTTGCGGGCAGCTGAAAGTGGAATCAGAATGGTAAGTTTCCAGTCTGTAACCTCCTTAATGACCTGAAGCATTTCCTTATCCTTTTTACTAACCGGATTGTCAAGATCAAGCCAGTACATTGGATCCGCAAATACATAAAATGCAGGTTTCAGTAGGGTATAAAGAGGGCTGGAGACAAAATTATTCACAACAAATAATTCGTTGTCTTCAAAATCAAGCAGTGTTTTTTCCAGGTGCTGACCAATTGAAGGTCCATTACCTATGATCAGACATTTCTTGGCAGCTTTGGGGTTTTGCTTTTTAAGTGTCGGGCTGAATGCTCTGCGCCTGATCAGAAAATACAAAAACCTCAGATACTGGAAAGGAATGTTCAGAAATGATGTTATAGCTACTGGCATATATGAGGTGAAATATTGATTTTCGGAACCTGCCGGATATTTTAATCAGTTAAAATTTATTTAATGTATTTTCTTCTTCCTTTATTAACAAGTCAGAAGGGCTTTCAAAAGGTTTAAGTCTCATTAACAGGGCTTCGAGCTTTTTTCCCATTTGTTTATCGCCCTTGTTTCTGGCCTCATTTATAAGCTGACTGAACTTCAAGGCTGTTGATATTCCTTCTTTTAACTTTTCAAACCGAACAGAGGTTCTGGACCCAGGATAAATAAAAAATGCATCGCCTGGTGGAACCTCCGAATTTCTGGCATCTTTAAGATTTACCTCGCTCCAGTTGTTAAATGCATACCGCGAAAATCGGGTCATCCCATTGGCAAATGAATAAAGAGGTAAGAACCATGTATCTCCTGGTTCATTGCAAATGAGTGAATTAGGTTTTATTTCCCAGCAGGCTGTATAAAATGAGGTTTTTTTATGCATCCGATTCCTGCTCTCAAGAATTTGATCTGGAACTTTCTGGTTTGAGTTCAGGGCATAATCGTAGATATCAGGTTCAAGTAATGGATTATACAGCCCTGATACCTGAAACCTGAATCTGGTGTCTACAGAACGGACAAAGCTTATGTCTGATTTAATACTGTTGAATGGCCGTTCGTCGATAGCAATGGTTACAAGGCCAAGCCATCGTTTATGAACTAGATGATCCCTGAAATCTTTGAGTAAGGGCGTCCAGAATGCACTATATTCCGGGCTCCCGGGCACCACCTTCAAATTGACTTCACGCTGCAGTGATTCATCCCAGTACCATAGATTGGGATACCACGAGTCAAGCCCGAATACAGCAATTTCATCTTTAATTCCCAGGCTCATCATGAAGTTCACCCATCCATCAAAATGAGCATAATCATAGATCCAGCTTCCATCTTTTTGTTTCCGGCAGATGATCATCGCATTACTCAGACCTTTTGATTCAGTATTGAATGAGTCCCAAAAGAAGCTGGTTGTAATACAGGTCTGTCCGGCATCGGCCAGCATACGCATGGCAGGTTTCATCAGGCTAAAGTGTGCATCAGACCAGGGTGCCACATTATTATAGCTGGCAACCTGATAGGGATTCTGCCAAATATTCAGGTCAAACCCGGCTGCCTTACCATTTTGGATAGTTCTGGGTACGACCTGAACACTCCATTCTAAACGGGTTGCCATAGGGGAGCCTGCTGCTGTAAAATCTATTTTTCCTGAATATGCACCTGGCGCTGCTGTTTCGGGTATGTCCAATGAGATCCATACAGCTCTGCAGGTATAGGCAGGAATATTGAATACGGAGGCGTCCTCAATCAGGTCGGGGATTAATAAAGGTTTATATAAAGTGGTGGTCACATTTCCACATTTTCCGGCAGAACGTTCTGCGAGTACATTTTTAATAAGCCGAACGTGGGGATGGCTGCTCAGCCTTGTTCCCCTGTTATCTTTAAAGTCAGTACAGGAAACGGTAAGTGATTGAACAGGTTCTTTACTCCAGACCAAAACTTCACAATTTACCCGTTCACCCCGCCAGGCCGAAAGGGCTAATTTTTTATTTATCCCTGTAGCCGGCAATGTGAATGCATCCTGATGAAGATTCGTTGAAACAAAGGATGTCTTCAGTCCGGGTCTTATTCCTGCCCAGGGTGAAAGATCTCTTGGCTGGTGTAGATCAGGTTCATCCAGTTTTTCTGGTTTAGGGAGATCTCCCGATCGCTGGGCGTAGAGATCGGAAAATGAAGCCATCAGTAAGAATAAAACAACCATCACCTGTTTCATACGAAAATCTTTTAAGGTTCTTTTTTCAGATTCAACCAGGGCAGCTGGGGGAATGCCCTGATGGCGATTGTACTTATAATAAGCGCAAAAATGAGGAAAGAAATAAAGGTTGCATATGCGGCCCCAATAATTCCAAGCTGTGGAATCAGCATGAAATTTAATACCAGGTTAACAAAGATATTTATCACGGCTGCAATTCCAAAAATGCGGTTCTTTTTCAGGTAGAAGATAAGATTTGTAAATGCCAGATAGCATCCAAAAAAGAAAGAACTGAAAGCAATCCAGGGAACGATATCTGCCCCAGCATAAAACTTCGGTCCTATAAACAGCCTGAATACAGGTCTGGTCATTACTATCAGCACGAGTGTAGATAGGAAGAGACCTCCAATGAAGAGGTAGATTACTTTAACAATCCTTTGCTTTGATGCAGAAGTATTTTCTTTGAGAAGCTCGAAGAGGTGTGGCGTCCAGGCATTTGTAAATGCAAGCGCAACTATGGAGATCAGACTTCCGATGGTATAGGCAAGACTGTAGATTCCCAGGGCAGTATTTCCATGGTAATGAGATACAAAGAGGCGGTCAGCAAGGTTGATAATGATAAAGCCTAGCGAATGCAGTACGAGGGGCGTTCCATAGGCAAGAGCATCATGCATCATTTTCCTGTTTATCTTTATTGTCAGGTATTTGTTTCTGGTCAGGTAATAACAGGCGAGCATAAAAAACAGTATGGAGGCAATATACTGGCTGTACATTCTTCCCGCATAGTTGTATTTTAAAACGATCACAAAAAACAGAGCAAGTGAAATATTTAGTAATGTACTTGAAATACTATATAACGCATATTGGGTCGCTTTTTTCTGCACCTGAAACAGCAGAAGGTTAATAATCTTGAATGTTTCGAGCAAACCAAATATAGGAGTCACTATCAGCCAGATGCGGGGTATTCCAAAAATGACCGAGAGCCATGAACTTAAGACAAGCATTATCAGCAGAATCACCGATGCTGCGATGACCGATATGGCGATGGCTGATGAAATATAGGTCCGCAGGTCACTAAATTCGTTTTTGTAGAATTCAATGGAAATAGCCCCGTCAATACTTAAAAGGATTAGCGGTGAAAGAAAAGTGGCAAATGTGGTGATCAAGGATAAAATACCAAAATCTCCAGGGCTGAGGTAATTGGTGAACAGAGGAAGAAGAAGAAAATTAATTGCCTGCGTTAAAAATGCAGCAATCGTATAGACGGAAAAAGACCTTAGAAGATTCACAGTTTTTTATAACAGGGCTTATGCCCCTTCGGTATAAATTCAGGTTGATTTAAAGTAATTTCTTTAGGTTTCAAGCGTTTTAATGAAACCTAATTTTTTAAACAACGTAACAAAGCAGCAAAACTAAGAAATAGATTTCCTTAAAAATTACAGGCTAATTTGAGTATTTATCTCAAATATCCTTTGATAATTCTTAATTGATTGGCAGTCATAGTGTTAAAAATTTAAATTTACCCATTTTTAAAGAAATTTTCATACCTGATCAAATCTACAGGAAGCAAATGTAAAATATCTGTTACATTTTGCATTATGTATCATTTAGGGTTCAAGCGTAAGAATGAAAGAAGATAATCTAGATTTGTTAATTATATGATTGGTACTTCGATAATTATCTATCTGCTGTCTTTAGTTTTAGTTATTCTTTCCATACCGCCGGTTATAAGAGTTGCCAAGATTAAACATTTATTTGATGAGCCTTCAGAGGATCGCAAGGTCCATATTTTCAAAACTCCCAATCTGGGGGGGGTAGGTATTTTTATAAGTATTATTCTAACTATCTGCCTAGCTATTCCCTTCGCAAGTATTTCGCATATAAATTACCTGATCGCCTCTACCATTATCCTCTTTGCACTTGGTCTGAAAGATGATCTTGTGGGGCTAAGCCCGATGATAAAATTCTCTGCGCAGATTGTTGCAGCCACTATAGTCAGTTATTTTGCGGATATCAGGCTGACCAGTATGTACGGTTTTTTTGGCATTGATGAAATATCCCTGCCGTTGAGTCTTCTGATCTCTGTGCTGGTCATATTACTGCTGGTTAATGCGTTCAACCTGATTGATGGCATCGACTGGCTTGCAGGAGGCGTTGGGCTCATCGTTTCCATATCTTTTACCTATGCATTCTATCAGCTGCAGCAACCAGGCCTGATGTACCTGTCGCTTTGTATTGCAGGCTGTCTTACAGGTTTTCTTTACTTTAATCGATCACCGGCTAAAATATTCATGGGTGATACGGGCTCCCTGATGCTGGGCTTTCTGGTGGCCATACTTGCCATCCGGTTTGTTGAATGCAATAAGTTCGATGCCCTGCTCAATCCGCGGCCGGTATTTAATTCGGCGCCGGCCATTGTATGCGGTCTGCTTATAATTCCTGTATTCGATACGCTCAGGGTTTTTACCCTCAGGATTGCCAGGGGGGTCTCCCCTTTCAATGCTGACCGCAATCATATTCATCACCGGCTGATCGATTTCAAACTGTCACATATGGAGGCAAGTGGTATTCTAGTAGGGGTGAACATTATCTTTATTGGTATTGTCTATTTTCTTCAGGATATCGGAACCCTCCAGCTCTTCATGTTCATTAGTATTCTTGCCCTGACATTAAATATCATTTCCTGGCATTTCTCCAATGTGCAGCTCCGTGCTGATGGTGCAGGTATCAATAAGGATCTCTCTTCCCCTGTTGACAATATTGTTAAAATGGCAAAAAAGGAAATTTTCAATAAGAATCTTTCAAAAACAAAGTGAAGCCCCGGAGTTCTGTGATCCGACTCCTAGATTCTTCTAACTATATTAATTCTGCAGTATTAAAGTGACATGACCAGTTTTCCGCTGGTATTTTTTTTTAGTTCTTTTACCAGCGCAATTATTTCTGAAATTATGCTCATTAAATTTAAGGATGAATAAAAAACTACTTTATATTCTTTTGCTGGTAACTATGCCATGTTTAGGATTTAGTCAGTCGTTTCCATTGCCTTACGACTTCAATTTCACAAACCGCATTCTTGATACCCTATACTCTACCCATCAACGGATCCATACTTCCATGAAGCCATATGTACTGCAGGATTCTGCAGTTCAGGCCGCTATTGAGCAGATTCAGTCTAAAGTATATTTACCTGTGAAAGGTAATTTTATAACCAGAAAAGTATTTAATGAGCATCTGGTACAGTTCTACAAAAAAGACTATGCACTCTATTTTGATTTCATGCCCGATCTGGTGGTCGGAAAGCATCTTGGGAATCAATCTACATATGTAAATACAAGAGGTTTTCAGCTTGGTGGCAGGCTTGGCAACCAGATATATTTCCATACCAGCTTTTATGAGAACCAGGCTGAATTTCCTACTTACCTGAATGAATATATACAGAAGAGAGGGATTGTTCCCGGGCAGGGATATGTGCGGAACTTCGGCTCCCGTGCATATGATTTCTCATCTGCTGACGGGTATGTTTCCTATGTGCCCTCCAGGTTTTTCACCTTTGAACTCGGGCATGGAAAGAACTTTATCGGCGATGGCTACCGGTCACTGCTCCTGTCTGACAATGCCTTCAACTACCCTTATTTTAAGATTATTACTACCGTTGGCCCTTTTAAATACATGAATATCTGGACAGAAATGCAAAACCTGAATGGAGCCATCTTTACTGACAGTACAGCATTCCCCCATAAATATGCAGTATTTCAATACCTTGACTGGAGCATTAATAAGAATTTCACTTTCGGGATCTTTGAAAATACAATGCTCAGGCCCCGGGGCTTTGATTTAAATTTCATTAATCCCTTCATCTTTGTCAGGCCGGTAGAGTTTTCCATAGGCAACCCGGATAAATCATTACTGGGTTTTAATGGAAGCTATAAGTTTTTAAACTCATACTTGCTTTACGGCCAGCTGGTGATAAATGAGTTCACTTCAAAAAAAGTGTTTGGAGACCCTGGCTATTGGGCAAATAAACAGGGCTTTCAACTTGGCGCAAGGGCATTTAATTTATTTAAAGTACACAAACTGAATCTCCTTGTGGAATACAATACCATTCGCCCTTTTACCTATACTGCATTAAATCCGCTGATCGGATATTCCCATTATGGACAGCCTCTTGCCGATCCACTGGGTACAAACTTCAGGGAATTTATAACTATTGCAAACTATACCTATAAGCGCCTGGATCTGCGTGCCCAGTTCAATGTGGCGCTTCAGGG
>JAYWCR010000111.1:0-7276 GCA_043780395.1 Sphingobacteriales bacterium | reverse complement strand
GAATTGCCCCATGCTTTTAAGCATTGTTCAAGGTCATCGGGATGAATATACTCTGTCCAGTTCTCACCGGTGATCTGCCAGTCAGATTTGCCGAAATAGTTAAGGGTCCAGTTATTGACGAATTCCAACTTACCCTGATCATTTGCTGTCCAGACCTGTTGGGGCAGAAATTCTGCCATGAAGCGAAATTTAGCCTCTGATTCTTCCAGCGCCAGCCTGACTTTCACCTTTTCAGTCACATCTGTGGATGACTGTACCAGAAATTTAACCCTGTTATTTGTATCCAGAATAGGCGTATTTATAGCTGTCCAATGCCGTTCTTCGAATGTTGAAGAACCAGGAACAGGGATGTCAAATTGAAATTCAGGCATGATATCAGCCTTTTTTGTTTGAATGGCCCGCTCGAATGAGTGAATAGTTCTTTCTACATTTTTCAGATCGAGCCGTTCAGGGTTTGCTGGAAAAGCTTCAAAGATCGGCCGGCCTATGAGATTTTCATAAGTAGTTCTGGTTGCTGTAAGATAAGAAGGATTCACATCCAGCACTGTATACAGCGGAGAGTCAGCTGCAAGAACCAGTTGTGGAACAGGATTGTTTATAAATACTTCGTGAAAATCGATACCTGAAACTGACATAACCTAAATCCGGGAACAATTTCAGGTTTGCAATTGGAATGCCATTTTGCGGGCTTGCCTTCAGGTTTGATAAAGTCCAGACTTCAATTTCAGAAAGTTCAGCCTTCAGGTTTGGTAAAGCCAAGCCTTCAGGTTTGATAAAGCCAAGCCTTCAGGTTCCTATAGTCTAACCTTCAAGTTCACAAAAAGATTTGCCAAGGTATGTGATGAGAAGGCCCGCCGACAAGGCTGTCTGACTGATGTCAATGGCTGCCAGATCGCCTGCTCTGCCGTGAATAAATACACCTATGCGTGCAGCATCTGCAGCTGTATACCCCTGTGAAAGTAATGCCCCAAGAATACCTGTCAGCGTATCCCCGCTTCCACCTGTGGCCATCCCTGGGTTGCCTGTGGTATTGAACCAGGTTTCGCCGCAGGGCAGACAGACCGAGGTATAGGCTCCCTTCAGGATGATCACTGACCTTGTTTTAACTGAAAGCTGCTGCTGCTTCTGAAGCCGTTCAAATGATGTAATGGATTTGCCTGCAAGCCGGTCAAACTCACCTACATGAGGTGTTAAAATGGACCCTTCAGGGATCAGCTCAGTCCATGAATTAAAGGAGGAAAGAATATTCAGGGCATCCGCATCGATTACAATTGGTTTTGGACAACCTCTTAAAAGATGGAGCAATACTTCCCTTGTTTGAGGATGAGTTCCTATTCCAGGACCTATAACAATGGAACTGAAGGAAGTAAAATCTACGGTCACAGAGCTGATATGCCCGGAATTTTCCCCAACCATGACCATCGCCTCAGGAACAGCCTGCTGCAGAACGTCAGTTCCGGCGCTGGGCACAAGCACTGTCAGCAGGCCCACTCCTGAATGCAGACAGCCCCGGGCAGCCAGCACAGCTGCACCCATCTTACCCCTGCTCCCGGCAATGATCAGCGAATGCCCGTAAATTCCCTTATGTGAAAAGGTAAGTCTTTGTTTAAAAAGCGATTTTACCAGGAAAGAGTCAATTATATAGAATGAAGAAGTCTGTGAAGCCAGGAAAGAATCGGGCAGGCCAATATCAAGCAGAATAAGATTACCACAGAAAACACCGGTATCAGGCAGTAGAAATGAAGGTTTTAACACCTGGAAGCTGAGAGTATGGGCAGCATGTACAGGCGTCTGGTCAGGGGGAGCACAGAATTCTGCAGACAGACCGCTTGGAATATCAATGGAAACAAGCTCAGCCCGTTCTCCGGATTTTAATTCCATACTGCTCAGGGCGTTGATTCTGTTGATAATTTCAGCAACGAGCAAAGGAACAGGCAGGCGCATGGCCGTTCCAAATATGGCATCAATTAAAAGCGACCCTGGCTGTAAGGCCAGAGTCGCTGCATTATTTATATGTACAATTACTGCAGCAGGCTCTGCGGCAAGCTTTTCAAGATTTTCCTGAAAGCAAAAGCTTGAACTTTCTGAGTATTCAATGATACAGGTCTGCACCCGGAAGCCCCTTTGCAGCAACAGACGGGCAATGACCAGCCCGTCGCCTCCGTTGTTTCCCTTGCCGCAGAAAACTGTTACCGGAGTTAACATAGAATATCTGCTGATCAGCCATGCTGCAGCCTTGCCTGCTGCTCTTTCCATCAGCTCTAATTCACTGATGGGCTCATGTTTTATCGTATAGCTATCCCAGAGACGGATCTGTTCAGGCCGGAGTAAGATCATTGGAAGAAGGTTAAATGCTTATTTAGCTTTTTCTTTCTTGGCAGGTTTGTCAGGTACAACTCCAGTGGCTCCACTCAGAAGCTCTCTGATCTTGTTCTCAATTTCATCAGAGAGTTCAGGATTGTCAAGGAGCAGCTGTTTTACAGCATCACGGCCCTGGCCAAGTTTCGTATCGTTATAACTGAACCATGAGCCGGCTTTTTTTATGATCTCATAGTCAACACCAAGGTCAATGATCTCACCAACTTTAGAGATCCCCTGACCGTACATGATATCGAATTCAGCAATTCTGAAAGGCGGAGCTACTTTATTCTTTACAACCTTCACTTTTACGCGGTTACCTGTGACCTCATCACCATCCTTGATCTGACCGGAGCGGCGAATATCAAGCCGTACCGAGGCATAGAATTTAAGGGCATTTCCACCGGTGGTCGTTTCTGGGTTACCAAACATGACACCGATCTTTTCACGGAGCTGATTGATGAAAATACAGCAGCAACCTGTCTTTGCAATGGTTCCTGTAAGCTTACGCAGAGCCTGTGACATCAGTCTTGCCTGCAATCCCATTTTGGAATCACCCATTTCGCCTTCAATCTCCGCTTTTGGAACAAGGGCGGCCACAGAGTCAATGACAATAATATCAATGGCTCCTGAGCGGATCAGGTTATCAGCAATTTCAAGGGCCTGTTCACCATTATCAGGTTGTGAAACCAGCAGATTTTCAATATCCACACCCAGCTTGCTGGCATAGAACCTGTCAAGTGCATGTTCAGCATCAATGATGGCTGCAATGCCTCCTGCCCGCTGGGCAGCAGCTACTGCATGCAGGGCAAGCGTGGTTTTTCCTGAAGATTCAGGACCATAGATTTCAACAACTCTTCCTTTTGGAAGGCCCCCGATACCAAGGGCGATATCAAGACCAATAGACCCGGTAGAAATAAACTCAATAGGATCAATTTTATTGTCACCCAGCTTCATTACCGTACCCTTTCCGTATGATTTATCTAATTTATCGAGCGTTAATTGCAATGCTTTCAGCTTCTCCAGTTGTTCACTCATGTTTTTTACCTTTATCTAATGGGTTTAAAAGTACGCTAATTATATTAGTATTTCTCTAATAAACATTTTTTACAAGCCAGAGTTTTCTGGAATTGCTTTCACCGTGATCTTTGCAAAATACAGGCAGAAATTTCGCAGCCCGCATTCAAAACACCGTGGTTTTCGCGCCACACAGACATAGCGCCCATGCAGGATCAGCCAGTGATGGGCAAACCTGATCTTATCAAGGGGAATGTTCTTTACAAGTTCAAGTTCGGTGGCAAGCGGGGTCTTGCTGCGGGTAAGACCTATACGGTTTGAAACTCTGAAAACATGCGTATCTACAGCCATGGCTGGCTGCTCATATACGACAGAGGCAATGACATTTGCCGTTTTCCTCCCTACTCCGGGTAATTTCTGAAGATCATTTAAATCAGAAGGCACAACGCTATTGAACTGCTGGCTCAACATTATGGCCATGCCGTGCAGATGCTTTGCCTTGTTATTAGGGTAGCTGATGCTGCGGATATAGGAAAAGATCTCATCTACTGAGGAGGCAGCCATGGTTTCGGCATCCGGGAATCTGCTGAAAAGGGCAGGGCTGATCATATTGATCCTCTTGTCTGTACACTGGGCAGAAAGAATAACTGCTACAAGAAGTTCATAAGGGTTTTTATAATGAAGCTCCGTAACGGGCTCAGGCAGATTTTCCGTAAAGTAATTTACAAATGCTTCATACCGTTCTTTTTTCCTCATGAGGGTAAAAGTACGCGAAGCAGTCTTTATTTCATAGAAGGTTCGAGCCTGTTTTTTATATAAACCCTTCGCCCGCTGAATACTATCAGCAGACGAAGGGAAAACAGGTCAGGCCGTAATTCTGGAATATTCGATTATGAAGTTTACAGAATCGGGATGGGGTTCCAGCAATGAATAGTTCATAGAATTCATAATTGACTGGTAGTCATTAAAGTTCTCGGTCAGTTCATCGTCTGACGCAAGAATGCTGTTCATATGTTCAGCTTCCTGCTTGCTCTCCTCCGTATAGAGATGGCGCACGAGATTGTTTTGAGTAAATGTTTCAATCATATTTCCCTGTTTAGTTTATGTATACATAACGGGGAGGCCGGATGATTATTTCATGCCTTAAAAATTAATGAAAAGATTTTTTAGTTACTGAGATTCATACGGTGATCCCTTTCAGACATCATTTTGCGCAGGTTGTTCAGGGCATATCTCATTCTTCCAAGGGCCGTATTGATGCTCACCTCGGTGATCTCTGCAATTTCCTTAAAGCTCAGGTCACCATAATGCCTCATGATAAGTACCTCTTTCTGCTCTTCAGGAAGTTTTTCAATAAGCTTGCGGATATCTGAATGGGTCTGTTCCCTGATCATGCGGTCTTCCGCATTTTCATCCAGGATATGGATCACACTGAAAATATCGAATCCTTCCTGGGTCGCGATCAGGGGCGTCCGTTTTTCTTTGCGGAAATAATCAATGACCAGGTTATGGGCAATGCGGATCACCCAGGGAAGAAATTTTCCCTCTTCATTGTACTTGCCAGCCCGCAGGGTATTGATCACCTTGATAAATGTATCCTGAAAAATATCCTCAGCAAGGTACTGGTCTTTTACCAGCAGGTATATGGAAGTATAAACTTTGGATTTATGACGTTTGATGAGTTCCTGTAAACCTGATTCATGACCTTCCAGGTAAATATGGATCAACTGCTGATCAGTGGATGTATATAGAGGCATATAGTAGTTCCTACGTTTGAAATTAAAATTAAAAATGTAGAAGTCTATCTATACGGATTGTTTTTAGGTGATTACGCTCTGTTGAGATTATAAAAATAGGTGAAATATTTGATTTAGAAAAACAAATAGAAAATTTCATTTTGTTGCCGCCAGACTGAAATAAAGTTTAGGCGAAAAATTTGTACGCTTCTTGCGTACTTTAGCGGTCTTGAATTCTTTGCAGAACTGGCAGGGAAACAGGGAAATATTATTGAACAGGAAAAAACCACAACTTTCATGAAGTACGAAGCCCCCATCCTTGATCCTTCCCATTATGTGATGATCAAGGGTGCAAGGATGCATAACCTTAAAAACGTTGACGTAAACCTGCCCAAGAACCGATTAGTTGTCATTACAGGATTATCAGGTTCTGGTAAATCTTCTCTTGCTTTTGATACTTTATATGCTGAGGGCCAGCGCCGGTATGTAGAAAGCCTGTCATCCTATGCGCGGCAGTTTCTGGGAAGAATGAACAAGCCTGATGTAGATTTCATTAAAGGGATAGCTCCTGCCATTGCCATTGAGCAGAAAGTGATTTCTACCAATCCACGCTCTACTGTAGGCACCTCAACTGAGATATATGATTATCTAAAGCTTCTTTTTGCCCGTATCGGAGTGACCATCTCACCCGTATCAGGCCTTCCTGTTAAAAAAGATTCTGTGACAGATGTGGTAAATGCCATTCTGGCCTTTCCCAAAAGCTCAGTGATGGAGATCTTATGCCCCATGCACCCCCGCAACGACCGGACCTTAAAAGAAGAACTTTCGGTTTTGCTTCAGAAAGGATTTAAACGGGTGGTGTATAAAGGCAAGACCTCAAAAATTGAAGAACTTCTTACCGATACTTCCATCAAGTCCAATGCGCTGGTAAAAGCAGGCATGGTGCAAATCCTGATCGACAGGGTGGTCTATGAAGCAGCGGATGAGGAAACCCTGCACCGGCTGGGTGATTCGGTTCAGACCGCTTTTTTTGAGGGAAAGGGTGATTGCATCATCAGAAGTGCAGATCAGGAATTTACCTTTTCTGACCGTTTTGAACTTGACGGAATCAAATTTGAAGAACCAAGCACTGAATTATTCAGTTTTAACAATCCATACGGAGCCTGTAAACAATGTGAAGGCTATGGCAAGGTGATTGGAATTGATGAAGACCTGGTGATCCCTGATAAAAGCAAGTCTATCTACGAAGGGGCTATTGCGCCCTGGAAGGGGGAGAAAATGAAAGAATGGAATGAAGTACTTATAAAGACAGCTTCGAAATTCTCATTTCCGATCCATAAGCCTTATTTCGAGCTGACAGATGAGCAGAAAAAATTACTATGGGATGGAAACAAACAGTTCAAAGGCCTGACTGAATTCTTTAAATACCTGGAAGAGCAGACCTATAAGATCCAGTACCGGGTGATGCTCTCACGTTACAGAGGTAAAACCACCTGCCCTGAATGTAAGGGCAGCCGCCTTCGAAAGGATGCTTCCTATATAAAAATTGCAGGCCGCTCTATTGTAGAGCTGGTGCTGATGCCTGTTGATCAGACAGCTGCGTTCTTTAAAACGCTCGACCTTCCTGAACATGAACTGCTGATCGGAAAACGGCTGCTGATCGAGATAAATAACAGACTTGCCTTTCTGGCCGATGTGGGCCTGAGCTACCTGACACTGAACAGGCTTTCGTCCAGTCTTTCAGGCGGGGAATCACAGCGGATAAATCTGGCAACCTCTTTAGGAAGCAGCCTTGTTGGGTCTATCTATGTACTGGATGAACCAAGTATAGGCCTGCACCCCCGTGATACGCACAGGCTTATCAGGGTACTTAAATCATTACGGGATGCCGGAAATACGGTAATCGTAGTGGAGCATGAAGAGGAGATCATGCAGCAGGCCGACTACCTGATCGATATCGGACCGCTCGCAGGCACTCAGGGAGGGAACCTTGTCTTTGCGGGTACCTATGAAGAAATTCTGAAAGATGACAAGAGCCTAACCGGAAAGTACCTGAGCGGACGTGAGCAGATCGTCATTCCTCCTTTCCGCCGCAAATGGAATGACTTCATAGAAATTAAGGGTGCGCGTGAAAATAACCTCAAGAACATTGATGTGAAATTTCC
>JAYWCR010000110.1:0-11359 GCA_043780395.1 Sphingobacteriales bacterium | reverse complement strand
TATGATAACTTCTGAAATGGATTGTGTTTTCTCTTTAATACCTTTGGTCATTCAATGGTTTTTATTAAACTCTTAAAAGCTTGCAATTTACTAACAATTCCCTGTTTTTCCCCGACCAAAAAATCATATACCTTGAATCTGTAGATTCAACGAACCGTTTTGCAAAAGACTTGGTGTCAAATTCCAGGCCAGTGGCAGACGGTACTGTAATTTTGGCAGGTTTTCAGACCTCAGGCCGTGGGCAGATATCAACCTCCTGGCTCAGCGATAAAGGTCAGAATTTGCTTTGCTCTATAATTGTATCACCACAATTTCTTCAACCAGAACAACAGTTTTCCCTGAATAAAGTTGTATCACTCAGCATATTTGATCTGCTCAGGCAGATGAATCTGGATGTAAGCATTAAATGGCCCAATGATATTGTATGCAGTCAGGGAAAGCTTGCAGGTATCCTCATTGAAAATATTCTCCAGGGAAGCCGCATTAAGGCATCAGTCATTGGAATTGGTCTTAACTTAAATCAGACAGATTTTTCAGAGAGTGCAGGTAATCCATTTTCATTAAGATCACTTACGGGAAAATCCTTTGAAGCGATTGATGTGCTGGAGGAGTTTTTTATCCATTTCGGACGGAGGTATCAACAGTTATACAAGCGAACTGAGGATCTTCTGCACCATGATTATCTTCATGCACTGCTTGGTTTTAATGAATTAAAACAATACGAGGCAGATGGACGCCTGTTTACAGGTAAAATTACAGGAATCAGTGAAAAAGGTGAACTTGAACTTGAATCCGGTGGTAAAATCAAGCACTATTGGTTCAAAGAAATTAAACTTGTGCCGGCAGCTGATTCGGTTTACTAAACTCATGCAATTTTTATAGGTTTGCGATAAAAAATGAAATCTCTTTTTTCCGTCTTTTTTGAAGGATTCATTGGCGGCTTTGCAGCTTTTCTGATGCCCTGCATTTACCCCATGCTTCCTCTTACAATCAGTTTCTTTTCGAAAAAGACAGGAACCCGCAGCGGTGCAATCGGGCAGGCTCTTTTATATGGTTTCTCGATCATTCTTATTTATGTAGTATTCGGAGCCCTTATTACTGCATTCTTAGGTCCTCAGGCCTTAAACGGTCTTGCTTCAAGCGGTTGGTTTAATCTGAGTGTATTTCTGCTGCTCCTGATCTTTGCCATCTCATTTTTCGGGGTCTTTGAAATTAATCTTCCTTCTTCCCTGGTAAATAAAGCTGATGCGATCTCAGGAGCTAAAAGCTTCATTGGTATCTTCTTCATGGCCTTTACGCTTTCGCTGGTTTCATTTTCCTGTACGGCAGGTATTATAGGCACTTTACTGGTAGAAGCCGTTCGGTCCAAGCAATATTTTGCCCTGATCACCGGAATGGCTGGATTTTCTCTTGCCCTTGCATTGCCCTTCACACTGGCTGCTATTTTTCCTTCGGCACTTAAAAGCCTGCCTAAATCAGGAGCCTGGCTGAATTCGGTAAAAGTAGTACTTGGTTTCCTTGAACTCGCCCTGTCGCTGAAATTCCTTTCATCTTTTGATCTTGTCTATCATACCGGAATCCTGAACAGGGAAGTTTTTCTGGTGCTCTGGATTGTGATATTTAGTTTTCTGGGTATGTACCTGCTAGGAAAGCTAAGGCTTGCTCACGATGCCGTGCTTGCCTCTGTCAGTGTGCCCCGCATGTTCTTTGCCATTGCAAGTTTTGCATTTGCGCTCTACCTTGTTCCAGGTCTATGGGGTGCACCCCTGAGTTCAGTAAGTGGATTCACCCCACCCTTGTCTACCCAGGAATTTGTCATGCAGGCTGGAGCACCTGAAGTAAAACTTTCTTCAGCCTTGCCCGTAAACAGAAAATATGCGGATGTGCTGAAGGAACCTATGGGCTTTGAAGGATTCTTTGACTACAAGGAGGCAGTGGACTATGCCAGAAAAGTACATAAGCCCCTGTTCATAGATTTTACAGGTCATTCATGCGTAAACTGCCGTAAAATGGAGCAGGCTATCTGGTCAAGTCCGCTGGTAAAGCAGCGGATGAATGACAACTTTGTACTTGTATCACTTTATGTAGATGAAAAGACAGAATTACCTGAAAACCAGCAATATACCTCCAAAATATTCGGGAATAAAGTAAGAACTGTGGGAAATCTGAACTCTGACATTGAGGCTACCATGTTCAATACCAATTCACAGCCATTTTATGTGATCACCGGTTACGATGGAAAGGCCCTGGTAAAGCCAGAGCAGTACAACGCAGATCTCAATCATTACATAACTTTCATGGATAAAGGCCTGGAAGCATTTAAGAAAAACGAAAAATGAGTAAAATTAAAAGGTTAGGTGTTTTTACTTCCGGCGGAGATTCACCCGGAATGAATGCCTGTATCAGGGCAGTCGTGCGTACAGCTATTTACCATGAACTTGAAGTTTACGGCATCAGCAGGGGCTATGCAGGCATGATCAATGGCGAGATCATTCAGCTTGAGGCCAGTTCTGTTGCCAATATCATTCAGCGTGGCGGTACTTTTTTGAAGACTGCCCGGAGTATGGAGTTCATGACACCTGAAGGGCGTGAAAAGGCTTATGGGCAGTTAAAGAAATTCGGGATCGATGCCCTGGTTGCCATTGGTGGCGATGGTACTTTCTGCGGAGCCATTGAATTTGCAAAAACCTATGACATACCAATTGTAGGTACTCCAGGTACTATTGACAATGATCTTCATGGAACAGATTTTACCATAGGGTACGATACTGCGCTCAATACGGTGATCCAGGCCGTTGATAAGATCCGGGATACGGCAGAATCACATGACCGGCTTTTCCTTGTTGAAGTGATGGGCCGGGATTCGGGTCTGATCGCATTGCGCAGTGGAATTGGTGCCGGTGCAGAGGCTATTATCATTCCTGAAACTAAAAGTAATATCCAGCATCTGTTTGACCGGCTTGAACGCGGGCACCGCGAAAAAGCTTCAAAGATCATCATTGTCGCAGAAGGTGATGAGGCAGGTGGTGCTTTTGGTATTGCAAAAAAGATTAAGGAGCGTTTCCCTCATTACGATACAAAGGTCACTGTACTTGGTCATATTCAGCGCGGAGGCAGTCCTACCTGTATGGACAGGGTTCTGGCAAGCCGGCTCGGATTTATGGCTGTAGAGGCTCTGATGGAAGGCAAGCGGGGTGTACTCGTGGGTATGGTAGATAAAGAGATCGTTTATACCCCCTTTGAACATGCTGTAAAGCATATTGAAGAGATCAACCCTAACCTGATCAGGATGGTGGAGATACTTTCACTATAAGTGGTAATGTATATCCCCTTGCGGGGATATATTATTATTAATGTTAAATATAATAATATAAATATTTAACTTAGGTAATGCTTGTTAAAGTATTTGGTGGTCTGGTCCATGGAATTGAGGCACTCACCGTGAGTATAGAAGTGAATGTAAGTGCAGGGACCAGGTATTACATCGTTGGCCTGCCTGATACGGCGATCAGAGAAAGTTTCCAACGGATCGAAGCTGCCTTTAAAAATAACGGACTGAGAATGCCCAGGCAGAAGATCGTGGTAAACATGGCACCGGCTGATCTGAAAAAGGAGGGCTCAGCCTATGACCTGCCCATTGCAGCCGGGATCCTTGCAGCCAGTGGCCAGTTGAACGGATCAGGCCTGGAAAATTATATGATCATGGGCGAACTTTCACTGGATGGCTCATTGCAGGCAATTAAAGGAGTATTACCCCTTGCTATCCGGGCAAGGCAGCAGGGGCTGAATGGAATTATTCTGCCCGCCTTAAATAAAAGAGAGGCTTTGCTGGTAAATGAGCTGAAGGTGGTCGGCCTGAATACAATTACAGACCTGATCGGATATCTGAATAAGGGCATTTTACCAGAACCGGAGTCCTTGGCCTCGAAAGAATTGGTCGCTGAACAGGACGGATATTCAACCGTGCAATCACCTGGCACTGATTTCTCAGATGTCAGAGGTCAGGACGATGTGAAAAGGGCTATGGAAGTGGCTGCTGCAGGGGCTCATAACATTCTTCTGATAGGTCCGCCAGGCTCGGGCAAAACAATGCTTGCCCGCAGGATGCCAGGGATCCTGCCCTCCTTAACAGCAGAGGAATCATTGGAGACAACCCGCATCCATTCAGTAGCAGGGCATTTAAAAAATAAAGGAGGTCTGATCACCCTTCCTCCCTTCAGGGCACCGCACCATACCATATCCGATATTGCCCTTACCGGCGGCGGAGCTGAACAGCGGCCAGGAGAAATTTCGCTTGCCCATCATGGCATTCTATTTCTGGACGAATTGCCTGAGTTTAAAAGATCTGCCCTGGAAGTATTGCGTCAGCCCCTGGAAGAAAGGTTCATTACCATCAGCAGGGCCAGGTATTCAATTACCTATCCGGCTGGATTTATGCTCCTTGCCTCCATGAATCCCTGCCCATGCGGATATCTTACTCACCCAGACCGTGAATGTTCATGTGCTGCGGGTGCAGTTCAGAAGTATATGAACCGCCTGTCAGGCCCTCTGCTTGACCGGATAGACCTGCATGTGCAGGTTACCCCGGTACCTTTCAGTGAACTCAGTACTGTAAAAACAGCGGTAAAAAGCGAAGAGATCCGTCAGAGGGTAGCAGCTGCCCGCAGGCTTCAGCGCCAAAGATATGAGGCAAGCCACACTGTATTTTATAATTCAGGGATGGATCAGGCCGCCTTAAGCAGATATTGTATTTGTGATAAAGCATCGCTTCATATGCTGGGCAGGGCAATGGTGAGCTTTGGTTTTTCAGCCAGGGCCTACTCCAAGGTGCTTAAAATTTCCAGAACCATTGCCGATCTGGACCAGTCAGAAGCGGTAAATACCGTGCATATTGCCGAAGCTATTCACTACAGAAGCCTTGATAGAAAGAGCTGGCTGAGCTAGTTCTTCAGCTCTTTCTGCAGTTGCCGGGAAGTTTTGGTAGATCCGTCATGGCTCCATCCGGGGGGCATGAATACATATTTTAAGCGCGTACCCAAGGGAAGAGGTTTCCTGAAGTCGGTGGCAATGTTCTTCCATTCATGAAAGACCATAATGGCAGGATTGTAAGGATTCTCAGGATTCTTTGTAAGCCCGTAATGCGTTTCTTCTGCATCTGATTCAGGCTCAAAAGTACCGAACAGCTTATCCCAGACGATCAGCACCATGCCCATATTTTTATCGAGATAGCGGATATTGGATGAATGATGTACCCGGTGATGTGAGGGAGTGGTCATGAAATATTCAAGAAAACCAAGTTTTTTAATATACTGGGTATGGATCAGGTCGCCATAGACCTGGCATGCCGCATACATGAACATAATGTCAATGGCTGTAAATCCGATCAGGGTAAGGGGTATGAAATAAAAATACCTGTACAGGGGCTGGAAAACCGACGACCGGAAGCCAGTGGTCAGGTTAAAATCGGTAGATGAATGGTGTGTCACATGCACAGCCCAGAAAAACCGTGAAATATGATCAACCCTATGCTGCCAGTAGAAAGCAAGATCAAGGGCCAGAAATAGCACGATCCAGTAGATAAGGGCGGGCTTCAGAGTGAAGATATGGTATCTGTAAAAGAAACCAAGCACGATAAAGCAGAAAAAGCGGATCCCCATATCAACAGCTACGTTGCAGAGGCCCAGAAAAATAGTGCTTAATGTTTCCTTTACCGTATAGTACTTAAGGCCTTCAAAATGACTGATCACTATTTCAGTAATGATCAGGATGGCAATGAAAGGAATTGCGAAAAATTGGAAAAGATATTCTTTAGCAGATAAAATATGAATCACAGCGTCAAAGTTAGAAGCATTACAGGTAAAAGGCAACCCTTCGTTAAATGTTTTTAAATATTCTGCCGGATCTTTATGAATACAGTATTTTATTTAAAAAATGCCGAGAAATTTTCCCTTGTTCTTCTTTCTTCGCTCCTCTCTTCTTTTCTGCCGTTCAGCCCGGGCACTATCGGAACGAGTAGGCTGGGCATGCACATTCTTCTCCGGAACTGAGGCCGGCTCTTCTTTTCCTTTAAAGACATTGATAAGCCTGTCAAAGAAATTCCCCCTGCTGCTATCGGCCGCCGCAGCCGTATCAACCGTATTGGGAGTCGTCTTTATGACATACCTTGCTGCAGGCCCCTTAAGGCTGATAAAGAACATGGAGCTAGTATCTTCTGGCAGGATCTTTCCTCTGGCAAGCAATGATCCGCTGATAAACCTATAATATCGTTTGATGTAGTTTTTCAGAGAACCGTCCGCATTGAAAGATGTCTGGTAGGCTTTGGGCTTCGGGATAATGCTGGTCAGAAAGATACTCTCACCAAGACTCAGCAAGGCTGGTGATTTACCAAAATAAAAATGTGCAGCTTCCCCCACACCATATACCCCAGGGGCCCATTCAATCAGGTTCAGGTATACTTCAAGCATGCGCTGCTTGGATGAAAGGCCTGCATTTTCAAGCAGCCATGCAATAAGCATTTCTTCAGCTTTGCGTGAAATAGTCTTTTCCCTGCTCAGGAATACATTTTTTACCAATTGCATGGTAATGGTACTGGCGCCCCGCTTAAAAGACTTGGCCTTATAATCTATGGCAATCACTTTTTTGAATGCATATTCATCAATGCCATGATGGGTATAAAAATTAGGGTCTTCAGAGGCAACGGCTGCAGCCCTCAGATAGGGGGAGATGTGGTCTGCCGGCGTATACTCAGGGTTTGCCGGACCAATAATCCTGGAGCGCATCGGTTTGCCGAATTCATAGGGGGTATAAATAAAGGATCCGTTAATCTTTGTAAGGTTTTCAGCGCCCTGCCTGAGCACCCTGAATCCATGTTTCTGAAAACCTGCATCGAAGACAAGGTCATCAGGATGCTGTTCATTGAGGGCAAAATCAAGACGGTAAGACAGGGTTCCCGCTACTTTGATACCTGCAAGGGTAGTAAAGATGCCCGAGGGAAAGGAATCGAAGAATTTCTGCGCTTCAGTCTGTTCCGTCTTAAACATAAAGGCATAGGTCTTTACCGGTTTAATCGTATATTTTATATATGGGTGGGCATTGAGTTCACGAAGATGAATGGTCGATGAACTATCAAGACTCACAAAGTCGGGCCCTATGATAAGCTTTGCATCCAGCGAAGCCTTCGGAAAGAGAATATCTTCAGCGGCAATTTTAGCCTGGTTTATAACAAGCCTTGAGACCCCGACCGACCCGTTAATGGTAAGCTGTCCGTCTGCATAGCTGAGGCCGTTCATGGAAGTATAAATGGTATCAACAGCCAGACCAAGCTTATAACGTGTCTGGAGATAAGGGATTGTAAATGCCTTGCGCAGGGCAAAGAACTTTAAGTTCAGCTTCTGGGCGCCAGGGTTTATGGTGCCGGCAAGGTCCCAGTCAGTATCAGATTCTCCCCAATGGAACAAAGCATTCAGGTGCTGGTCCCTGATCCTTACACTCCGGGTGAGCAGACTGAACGACCGGGAATCTGAAACGCTGAGGATTGAGAAATTATGGATCTCCATCTGTTCAGGAACCTTATTGAAACTGCTTTCAAGAATCCTGTCTGCAAGTTCAGCCAGATCCGCCTTTTTTTCTGTCTTTGTGGAATCTTTCTTTTTGAACAGAAAGTCATAATTGCTGAGGCCTTTATGTTTCAGCAGATGCACCCAGCCATCATTCATTGAGAAGTCTGCAAGCTTTACTTTTCCGGCCAGCAGGGGCCATAAACTTACCTGGACATGCACTGAACGGATGTACATCAGGCTGTCCCTTTGTTCGGGAATGACTGAAACGGCATTGAGCTCTACGCTGCTCAGGCCTGTAAAATGGCTGCTCCCGATATGAATGACCAGGTGATTCTTTTCACGCTGGCTCAGGATGGTTTTGGAGATCACTCTCTGGAGAATTTCTTCACGTTTTGCAAAGGCAAACAGTATCAAAGCTAGGATAAGCAGCAGAATACTTCCGGCAATTGCAAACCAGTGGATTTTCTTCATGTTCTATGGATATAAGGGGTATGAAACAGGACTCACAAATTAAAGGAAATAGTATTGACATCAAGATGTTAATTCTTTGCCTAATTTTGCAATAAAATCGATAGAATGACTTTTACAAACCAACAGGTGCTTGAAGCTCTCAGCCATGTGGAAGAACCAGACCTGAAAAAAGATCTGGTAACCCTGAATATGGTTGAAAATATCAGCTGTACAGAAACAGCTGTCACTTTCACGATCATCCTGACAACCCCTGCATGCCCTCTGAAAAAGGTGATTGAAGACGCCTGCCGTAAAGCTATCCATGACTATATGGATCCAATGCTTGAAGTCAACGTTCTGATGACCTCCCGAGTAACATCTGCAAATAAGAACGACATGTTTCCCGACATCCGGAATATAATTCTGGTCTCTTCGGGCAAAGGAGGGGTAGGGAAATCAACGGTTGCGGCCAACCTGGCCCTGGCCCTGGCTAAAAAAGGAGCTGCAGTAGGTCTGATAGATGCAGACATTTACGGGCCCTCTATTCCGATCATGTTCCAGCTTGAAGGTGCCAAACCCAAGGGCGTGATTGTGAATGGCAAAAGTATGATTGAACCAATTGAGAAATACGGCATCAAGCTTCTGTCCATAGGGTTCTTTTCAAGCCCGGGCCAGCCCATTCCCTGGAGAGGTCCTATGGTATCCACTGCTGTTAAGCAGCTTTTTAATGATGCACACTGGGGCGCTTTGGATTACCTAATCGTAGACCTTCCTCCGGGTACCGGAGATATTCATATTACTGTTGCCCAGACCTTCCCTGTGACAGGGGCGGTGATCGTCACTACCCCTCAGAAAGTTTCTCTGGCAGATACTGCCAAGGGGATCGGAATGTTCCTTATGGACTCTATCCATATTCCGGTTCTGGGCATTGTAGAAAATATGGCCTATTTCACTCCGGCTGAGCTTCCTGAAAACAAGTATTATATTTTCGGAAAAAGCGGGGGGAAGATACTTTCCCAGCAGTTTGACATTCCTTTGCTTGAAGAAATTCCGCTTTTTGCTGGTATAGCTGAGTCAGGAGATGAGGGCATCCCTATTGTGCTGAATGAAAATCATCCGGGTTCTGAAATATTCATCAGGCTTGCTGAAAAGGTAGCACAACAGGTAGCCATCAGAAATGCATCCATGAATCCTGAAAAAGCGGAAGTGCAGAATTGAGCACAATATTTGTACTTTTGAATATAAACTTTTACAATGGCTGATTTAAACGATTTAAGGGTAAGGGTTGAATCTGCTCTCGATCAGATACGCCCTTACCTTCAAACGGATGGTGGAGATGTTGAAGTAATAGAAATAACTCCTGATTTTATCTTAAGGCTTCAGTTAATGGGAGCCTGCGGTTCCTGCCCAATGAGTATGATGACGCTGAAGGCAGGGGTGGAAGAAACTGTCCGCAAGGCGGTTCCCGAAATTAAAGCTGTAGAGGCTGTAAACCTTTACAAGGATGAAGGGCGTGAAGAGCTGATAACCGGCAACAGGTAAGTTTTAAAACTTCTTTCTTTTCTTAAGCATAGGAAACTTCATCTTATACTCTATCTTGATATCGCCCCGGGTAATTGACTCGAGGCGGTTTTTCAACATCCTCTTTTTGAGCGGACTCAGATAGTCTGTGAACAGCCTGCCATCGGTATGGTCATATTCATGCATGATGATCCTGGCAGCGATGCCTGTAAAATCTTCAGTATGCTCGACAAAGTTCTCATCAAGGTACCTGATGCGGATATGTTCCTTTCTGCTGATCTCTTCGCGGATATCGGGGATGCTCAGACAACCTTCGTTGAATAACCATTCTTCACCGTCTTCCAGAATCTTATGCGCATTGATAAATACTTTTTTGAATCCTTTCAGCTCATGTGTATCTTCTTCATAAGGAGCTCCGTCGATCACAAAAAGTCTGATTGAATAGCCTACCTGAGGGGCCGCAAGACCCACACCATGGGCTTTATACATGGTATCATACATATTGGCAATGAGCTCAGTCAGGCCCGGGTAAGAAGGGTCAATATCTGCTGCAATTTTTTTTAAAACCGGATCACCGTAAGCCACAATTGGTAAAATCATTCCTGAATAGTATTTTCGGTTACAAATATCTAAAATCTACAGCGATTCCATATACGCCTGCAAAATTAGTGTCGCACTTACTGTATCGAGCAGCGCCTTGTTTCTGCGGTCAGATTTTTTCACTCCTGAATCTATAAGCGACCGCATAGCCATTTTACTCGTATTTCGTTCATTTTCTCTTTTAACCGGTATAGAAGGGTATAATTTCTGAATCCTGTTGGCAAATGCCTGGGCCTGACCGGCTGTTTCTGACAGGCTGTTATCGTGCTGGCGAGGTTCGCCCACAATAAAACAGCTTACCTCCTCAGTCTTCATATAGGTTTCAAGAAATTCTTTAATATCCTTCGGATGTATGGTGGTCAGGCCGGTAGCAATAATTTGCAGGCTGTCGGTCACTGCAATACCCAGTCGCCTGGATCCGAAATCGAAGGCCATTAATCTTGCCATAAGGTTAAATATCCGTTAAAAGTCGGCAAATTAAACCAATGTCTTATTTTTGAGCATGCTTTTCAACAATATTCCGGGTCATGAGGTTCTTAAAAAACGATTAATTGAGAATGTGGTGAATGGCAGAATGCCCCATGCACGCCTTTTTCTGGGTGCTGACGGCTCTGCCTCCATGCCCCTGGCACTTGCATATGCCCAGTATATTCATTGTCAGAACAGGCAGGCAGATGATTCATGCGGAACATGCAGCGCCTGTGTTAAAAATAATAAATTCATTCATCCTGATCTGCATTTCAGCTTTCCATTTGCAGGTAAAAAGGATGATCACTCAAACCTGTTCATTAAGGAATGGCGAAGGTTGCTATTGAACAGCCCTTTTATTACCCTGGAATCATGGATGTCAGAATTATCCCTGGCCAATAAACAGCTTAACATAAATATAAAAGAATGTCATCAGGTACATGCCCGGCTAAGTATGAAGCCCTTTGAGGCAGAATTTCAGATCCTGATCATGTGGCTTCCTGAATTTCTGGGAAAAGAAGGGAACAGCTTGCTCAAACTTGTAGAAGAACCTACCCCAACCACCCTTTTGATCTTTGTAGGTGAAAATAAAGATGCCATACTGCCTACTATTCTCTCAAGGACCCAGCTTATTCAGGTACCAGCCTTTGAGGATGACCAGGTCAGCAGATATCTGGAGCAGGTTAAGGGTGTCAGCAGCACGGAGGCCCAGGCCCTTGCTTTTCTGTCGGAAGGAAGCCTGGGTCTGGCCCTGCAGCTCC
>JAYWCR010000109.1:0-4301 GCA_043780395.1 Sphingobacteriales bacterium | reverse complement strand
AGAAGTTCTGTATATCCTGCGCTTCAGCCGTTAAGTCTGGATCTGAATGCATCGGGCTGGAAACCAGTACTTACTAAGAATCCGGCATCCTTTACCGTGGCTGCCCCTGACGCTATAACTTCTTCAGCCTATCAGGCAGATCTGAACTATATTAAAGACCTTCAGCGCAATCTTTCCAGTAATGACCTGGCAATTATTCAATACTGGAGTGCTGGCGCTGTACTGCGGTGGAATGAGATACTACGTGAAATGATTGCCCGGCATAATGACCCTCCTTACCAGAATTCAGACGGATCCTACCCGGCTCCGAACCAGAAAAATCCATTTGCATATCCCCAGTTTCCTTTCTCGAATCCACCTTTTGCAGCAAGGGCCTTTGCCTATGTAAGCGGAGCGGAGTATGATGCATTGATCAACGCCTGGTATTATAAGAATCTATATAATAGAAAAGCACCTTACCTGAATGATAAGGGTATCAGATCCCTGGTGCCGGTCTCACAATTACCAAGCTACCCAAGTGAAGATGCTGTAGTGGAAGGGGCAGCTGTGGAAGTTCTCAAACTTATGTTTCCTACGGAAGTAGATTTTATTACAGCCAAAGCAACTCAGCAACGTCAGTATCGTATGATGGCAGGGGCAAATACCTATGCAGAACTGGTTGCGGGTGAAGCATTGGGCAAGCAGGTGGCCGCTGTATTCGTTGCAAGGGCAAAAACTGACAGGGCAGGAACTGCAGGCGGAACGACCACTACACTGCAAACCCTGGTAGATCTTACCCATGCCCGCAATGAAGATTGCTGGGTAAGCCTGGAAGATCCCAAGCGGCCCCCCCAGCTACCTTTATTTGGTAAGGTTTTACCATTCCTGTTCGATTCAACTACCGTAAAAGCCCTGCGCCCGGCACCTCCATATTCTACACAATCGGTAGAGATGAAGAAAGAAACGGCTGAAGTACTCTATTTTAGCAAGAACACAACCCGCGAGCATGAGCGCATCGTTTCATTCTGGGCCGATGGAGCAGGTACCTATACACCAACAGGCCATTGGAATGCAATCGCCTGTGATGAATTTGTGAAGGAACAATGGACAGAGGTACGCTGGGCCCGGAACCTGGCCTTGCTGAATATGGCACAGATGGATGCTGCCATTGTTTGCTGGGATGCAAAGTACTTTTATTTTAATCCCCGCCCACCTCAGATGGATCCAAATATAAAAACGGGTACAAGTGTCCCTAATTTTCCTTCCTATACTTCCGGGCATTCAAATTTCAGCGGCTCGGCGTCAACCGTTCTTAATTATGTTCTGCCCGACAGGGGCAACAAGTTTACGGATATGGCTGCCCAGGCTGCTATATCACGTTTATATGGAGCTATCCATTTCAGATCAGACTGTGAAATAGGGTTAAGCGTTGGTATAAAGGTAGGTGGTTATGCAGTAGCAAGGGCTAAAGCTGATGGTGCTGATTTGTAATTCTCAGAGTACTGGTTTTTAGCTTTTTTGCTTAAGTTTATAAGAGAGATGCCTGGCGGCTAAATCTTTGAAGACTATGAAACACTTTTTCCGAACCTGCTGCATATTAAGTATCCTCATTTACAGTGTTTCTGTAAATGCCCAGAAAATTGAAGGTCTTGCGCTTACTCCACCAATGGGCTGGAATAGCTGGAATACTTTTCAGACAAAGATCAGTGAACAGCTCGTCGAAGAGATGGCCGATAAGATGGTGTCAAGTGGTATGCTTGCAGCGGGATATAGCTATCTGGTGCTTGACGACGGCTGGATGAGCATGCAACGTGATACCTCAGGGAATCTGGTGGCAGACCCCATAAAGTTTCCTCATGGAATGAAGGTTGTGGCGGATTATGTACATAGTAAAGGCTTGAAATTCGGGCTTTATAACTGTGCGGGTTCAAAAACATGTGCCGGATATCCGGGTACAAGAGGGTTTGAATTTCAGGATGCCCGTATGTATGCGGCCCTTGGTATTGACTATCTGAAGTTTGACTGGTGTAATGCCGAACTGCAGAATGCCCGTGAATCGTATACTCTTATGTCTAAAGCCCTGGCAAAGACAGGGCATCCCATTGTCTTTAGCCTATGCGAATGGGGTACGGCCAAACCCTGGCATTGGGCCGAGCATGTCGGACATTTATGGAGAACCACAGGCGATATTGGCATGGTCTTCGACGGCTCGCGCAAGCTCGGCAACTGGACCCCGATGAGTGCCATGCATATTGTAGATATTGAAGACAGTCTTCGCAGTTTTGCCGGCCCCGGCCATTGGAATGATCCGGATATGCTGGAGGTTGGAAATGGATATGCCCCTTCTGAAGACAGGGCACATTTTACCATGTGGTGCATGCTTGCAGCACCGCTAATGGCGGGTAATGACCTTCGCAAAATGAGCGCCCAGACCAACGCCCTGCTTGCAAATAAGAATCTGATCGCCTTGGATCAGGACAAGCTCGGCATTCAAGGCTTCAGGGTTTCACGTTCTGACAGTCTGGAGGTGTGGGCAAAGCCATTGGAAAAAGGGAGCTGGGCAATTACTTTTCTAAACCGTTCCAGGGATGCCAGGAAAGCAGATCTTAACTGGGATGAGCTTAAAATTTCTGATCCGCTGTCGCATCTTGCACTCAACACAGGGGCTGGTATATATATCCTGAAAAACCTTTGGACAAATTCAGTTATGGGAACAACAAAAACCAGGTTCAGGGCAACGATTCCATCACATGATGTGCTGGTCTTAAGGGTAGAAATGCAGTAAAGGTTATTTTTTGTTTTTTCTTTTATAGTCGAAATACATTTCGCGCCAGTCGTAAATAAGCAGAAACCCCATCAAACCTACGGTGATCAGCTGCGCCTGAACAATATAGGCTGGAGGTATAAACCTGTTCATGTAATAGACCAAAACAGCAAGAAGGATGATAATAATGCCAATTTTAAGAGAGCGGTTCTTATCGTATTGTGGCGGCTGCTGATCTTCTGAAGTCATATAATTAATTTACTGCCTTAAAATATATAATTTCCGGGAAAGTTTTGTTGCTGTAAATGAAATATTAGGCTGTAGCCCGGTCTGCGTGTTGTTCCCCAGAAAACAGTGTTTTTTTAATAGCTAAACTCTTTATTAACTAATGATTAAAGTTTTTTAAACCTTCCTTCCGTTTTCTTGTTACTAAATTCCTATTGCCTCTTAAGTCAATGACTGATTGATGGGTGAACCTGTCTCAGTATTTTCTTACTTTAGGGTCATTTTTCATTGATTATTAATAAATGAGTTCACATACAGATACCATTGTAGCCCTTTCAAGCCCAACGGGCACAGGTGCAATTGGTCTAGTAAGAGTTTCCGGTGATGCCGCTATAGAGATCGTAAATACTATTTTTCCAGGAAAATGCCTGATGAGGGCCCCTGCAAATAGTGTTATCTATGGAAAGGTGATGGATAACGATGAGGTCATCGATGAAGTGATTCTGAGTCTTTTCAAAGCTCCGCATTCCTTTACCGGTGAAGATACCATTGAGATCTCATGCCATGGCTCACCTTATATTATCAGAAAGCTTATCGACCTGATCATCGAAAAAGGAGCTCGTGCTGCCAAGCCCGGTGAGTTTACCCTGAAGGCCTTTTTGAATGGAAAGATGGACCTTAGCCAGGCTGAAGCTGTGGCAGATCTGATCGCTTCAGAAACTGCAGCCTCACATAAAATTGCCATCCAGCAATTGCGTGGCGGCTTTTCACATGAGCTAAAGCATATGCGTGATGAACTTATCACCTTTGCATCCCTGCTGGAGCTTGAACTGGATTTTTCAGAAGAGGATGTCGAGTTTGCCAACCGTGCACAGCTGCAAAAGATTCTTCAAAAACTTCATGCGGCACTTACCGAACTTATTAAATCATATGAGCTTGGAAATGTGCTGAAAAAAGGAATACCTGTTGCCATTGTCGGCAAACCAAATTCCGGAAAATCAACCCTTCTAAACCAGCTTTTGCGTGAAGACCGTGCAATAGTTTCACCAATACCCGGAACCACCCGTGATACCATTGAAGAGCAGCTGAATATCGATGGTATGCCTTTTCGTTTTATTGATACAGCCGGCCTGCGTGAAACAGATGATGCCATTGAAAGCATAGGCGTAGACCGCGCAAGGGAAAAGATGAAACAGGCTTCGATCGTGATCTTTCTCTTTGATCCGCTGGATTATCAGGCTTCGAGTCTGAAAGCAGAACTTGATGCCATCGAAGAAGCTATTCCTGGTGTCAATGTGCTTCCTGTAGGCAATAAGGCCGACCAGCATGAAAC
>JAYWCR010000108.1:0-6803 GCA_043780395.1 Sphingobacteriales bacterium | reverse complement strand
TTCATTGCGCTGCCGTTTGATTATAATTCAACTTTTAATCCGAAGGTTAGGGTGCGGGGCTGCGGGGCTGAGTAGAAATCAGCTCCCAGATTGATATTGCTCGGCGCCCCGGCGATGATCGTGCTGGTCTGAAAATCAGAGTTGACTTCAGGGTCCCAACCTTTATATTTTGTGATCAGAAAAAGGTTGAATGCATTCACATAGACCCGCAGGCGCTCGATCCTGAATTTAGAAAGCATTGCTTTCGGTACACTATAGCCGAAAGAAAGGGTTTTGAGCCGTATATATGAGCCAGCTGAGAGATAGCGGCTTGAAGGGTTTGTTCCATTTGTATAAAAGGCCCTTGGTTCAGGGATATTCGTTCTATCGCCCGGCTTATTCCAGTAACCCATCTGATCAACTGTCTGGTTATCCAGCCCGTTCCCTGCAGCAGCACTCATATACTGCCCTCCGGCATTATAAAGCTTGTTGCCAAAGGCCCCATAAAAAGTAAAGGCCAGATCAAATCCTGCAAAGGAAAAGGTATTGGTGAGGCCGCTGGTCAGGGTAGGTGTGGGATTGCCAAGAGGCACATTCTGAGCCGCATTGTAATCATTCGTCGTTCCTTTATTAAGCCCACCGCTGGCATTTTTGGTATTCAGAACATACAGGGCATCACCATTGGCCGGATCCACGCCGGCATACTGGCGGCCATAAAATACCCCAACCGGCTGCCCTTCAATAACCCGGTTCAGGTCTGCACCATCATTGATGATCTGCCCTGCCACATAGGTTACCCTGTTCTTGTTATATGCAGCATTAAAACTGGTGTTCCACTTAAACCTGCCAGTAAAATTCACCGATGACAAAAGAAACTCTACCCCCTGATTGTACATTCTGCCAAGGTTCTGAAGCTGCGAACTAATGCCCAGGGTCTGGGGTACATTCACATCAAGCAAGAGGTCACGGGTATTTTTTCGGTAATAATCAAAGCCTCCTGTAAGCCGGTCATTGAAGAATCCCCAGTCAAGGCCAAGATCAAGCTGCCTGGTCTTTTCCCATTTTAATTTTGGATTGGCAAGCTGAAAAAACCGCTGGCCTGCCACCCCGTTATAGCTGGCATCGCCTGAAAAAAGCCCGAGTGAACCATAATCAGGAATTGCATTATTTCCCGTAACTCCATAACTGGCACGTAATTTCAAAAGGCTCACAAAAGCAGCGCTTTCTAAAAACCCTTCCTTATTGAGTATCCAGCCGGCTGATGCAGCAGGGAATACGCCATAACGGTTGCCTGATCCGAAATTGGAAGAACCATCTGCCCTTGCACTTACCGAAAGCAGGTATTTATCTTTGTAGGCATAATTGGCCCTGGCAAAATAGGAGCTTAGCGCAAGATTTGACTGCTGGGAATAGCCGCCTGATTTTACCGCTGCAGAGGAGATCTGCTTATAGGCATCAGAAGGAAACTGCTGGCCCTGAATATCATTCTTTGAAAGATTCCTGTACTCATAGCTTGTTCCGACGGTAAGGTCGAAGGCATGGTCATGTCCCGGATCATTCTTGAGTGTGAGGTAGTTATTGACCGTATAATGCACATCAATGGAATTGGTATTCTCCCCCTGCCCATGCAGGGTTCCTGAACTTCTGAAAGACAGGCTGTTTGAATAACTATCTTCGTTCTGGTTACTCTGATCGATGCCGAACTCTGAATGGAAGGTCAAAAATCTGGCAATATCCCAGTTTGCAAATACATTGCCCAGGGTGCGGTAAACGCTGGTATGATAATAATCATTGTAGACACTGATCAGTGGATTGTAATAAAGCGGAAAATTACTGCTCGCCCCTGGTGGGGTTCCACTGAAGAGGCCGGTACGAGGGTCCACTACGGGAGTAATAGGCGACAGAGCAACGATCTGCAGGGGTGTGGCAAATCCATTATCATTACTTACCCGCTGGTTATAGGAATGGGTAAAGCTCAGCTTCATACCGATATCAAGGTTTTTAAAGATTTTGGAATCTACATTCACCCGGCCGCTATAGCGCTGAAAAGCATTTCCCCTGAGAATCCCATCCTGATTGACTGCCTGCCCCCCGATATAATAGGTTGTCTTCTCATTTCCACCCGAAAAGTTCAGGTCATACATCTGCTGGGGAGCAGGTTGAAAGGCCTGACGTTCCCAGTTCGTATTGTATTTGGTCCAGGTCGTATTCCCCGCTGCAAGGGCGGTAAACTTAGTTTCCAGGTTAGATTTCTGGCTGGCAAGGGCATCGGCAAGGGTTGCACTGAACCCGTTCTTAAAATCCTGGTTGGCAGCGCCCTGAGCGGCACGCTCTTCCAGCTGCAGCCATTGCGTACTGTTTAAAAACTGCCGATGCCGCGAAGGCTCGCTGAAACCTGCCTGGGCATTGAAACTGATGCGTCCGCTACCGGCCCGGCCCTTCTTGGTAGTGATCAGAATTACTCCATTGGAAGCCCTTGAGCCGTAAATGGCTGTAGCAGCAGCATCTTTCAGCACCTGATACGATTCTATATCATTGAAGTTGATATCGGCCAGAGGGTCTGTAGGTGCTCCGTTGGTAGAAAGATTATCGCTGTTGAGCACAATCCCGTCCAGCACCACCAGGGGCTGGTTGCTTCCTGCAATAGATGAAAATCCCCTGACACTGATCTTAATTCCCTGCCCGAGTTTTCCGTTACCAGCCTGAATATTCACACCGGGAGTGATGCCCTGCAATCCCTGCTCAAAGGTTGTGACAGGCTTGTCTTCAACCTGCTTGCCTGAGATTGATGTAATTGAACCCGTAATGGAAGCCCTTTTCTGAGTTCCATAACCTACCACGACTACTTCACCCAGTTGTTTAAGGTCTGGAACCAGCTGCACATTCAGGGTAGTGGCAATACCTGTTGGAAGATCTGCTTCTTTATACCCTACATATTTAAAGAGCAGCACGGTTACACCTGCAGGGATAGAAAGGCTATACTGCCCGTTAAGATCAGTCTGTACAGCAATAGCGCGGTTAGTTTTCACGGAAACGCTGACTCCGGCAAGGAGTGATCCGTCTTTCTGATCTCTGACCGTTCCCTTGATCATTCTTGTCTGGGCAGCAAGGGAAAAAGCAAGCACACTGAAAAACAGAGAGAATAAAATTTTCTTCATAAACAGTCAGGGATTAAACCTTTAAAGAAAAAACTTAATTATAGGTGTATCCGGAGCATGCCACTCCTGAACTTATTTCCAAACTTAATTTACAAAGGAATTTTATCTGATTTTAAGGAAGCACTGTATCTTATTGGCTATATAAAATAAGCAAGAGTTTGCTGGCATATAGAAATGGAGCAAATTACCTGGGAGGAAAAGAAATGAGAGATCTTTGCTAAAACCGAAGGTGTTTTACGGTAAGGCCGTTATTGATAAGCTGTTTAAGCGACTCAATTCCGATACGCAGATGCGTTTCTACAAAATTGGCTGTTACATGCTTGTCACTGTCTGCAGTTTTCACACCTTCAGGGATCATGGGCTGGTCAGAAACAAGTAATAAAGCACCAGAGGGGATTTTATTGGCAAAACCGGTCGTGAAAATGGTTGCTGTTTCCATATCAATGGCCATACAACGAAGACTTTTCAAATATTTTTTAAAGTTCTTATCATGTTCCCACACACGCCTGTTGGTGGTATAGACTGTACCTGTCCAATAGTCCAGGGAATGATCCCTGATGGTAGTAGAAATGGCTTTCTGAAGGGCAAAAGAAGGAAGTGCCGGTACTTCGGGCGGAAGGTAATCGTTTGAAGTCCCCTCGCCCCTGATTGCAGCGATCGGCAAAAGAAGGTCACCAATATGATTTCCCTTCTTCAGACCTCCGCATTTCCCCAAAAAAAGCACAGCCTTGGGCTTGATAGCTGAAAGCAGGTCCATTACCGTGGCTGCCATCGGGCTGCCCATCCCGAAATTTATCAGGGTGATCCCTTCTGCCGAAACATTCTGCATCGGTTTATCAAGACCCATAATAGGCACATTATACCATTCTGAGAACAGCGTCAGGTAACCTGAGAAGTTTGTCAGCAATACAAATTTGCCAAAATCATCCAGCTTTCTGCCTGTATACCTTGGAAGCCAGTTATTTACAATCTCATCCTTTGTTTTCAAAGCTCTCCGGGTACTTGCAAGGCTCTCGTCGGGTAAATTTTCCATAATTCAGGTCTTTTATATTAAAAAAGCATGAGCCCGGGCCAGGCCAGGAACTCATGCTCTTTTCAATCGGTACCGGATAAACCTTATACGCTTTTAATAGCTCAGGCTACTTTTAATTTTTTAACATCCGATTTTTCAAATTTCTCAATGGCATAATCAAGGGTCACAAAAAGATCACCTTTTTCAGTTTCAGAAGGCTTCTCAAACATGGCATCCATCATGATAGCCTCACAGATAGACCGGAGGCCCCGGGCTCCAAGTTTGAAGTCCATGGCTTTATCAACAATGAATTCATACACTTCTTCATCAAACTGAAGATTGATATCCTCGTAGGTAAAAAGCTTTTTATACTGTTTGATAAGCGCATTTTTAGGCGTTACCAGAATAGACCTGAGCGTTGCCTTGTCAAGTGGATTCAGGTATGTAATAATAGGTAAACGACCTATAAGCTCAGGAATGAGCCCGAAGCTCTTAAGATCCTGAGGAGTAATGTATTGAAGCATATGGTTCTCATCAATGACCGTAGCGTCATGATCTTTCTTCATATGATAGCCGATTGCCTGCTTCTGCATGCGCTTGGCGATCTTTTTTTCAATTCCATCAAATGCACCGCCACAGATGAACAAGATATCCTGGGTATTGACACCGATCATCTTCTGATCAGGATGTTTCCGGCCTCCCTGAGGTGGCACATTGACCACCGTGCCTTCAAGGATCTTCAGCAAGGCCTGCTGGACGCCCTCACCCGAAACGTCACGGGTAATGCTGGGATTGTCACTTTTACGCGCAATTTTATCAACCTCATCAATATAAACAATTCCACGTTCTGCAGCCGATACATCATAATCAGCAGCCTGCAGCAACCTGGTAAGAATACTTTCAACATCTTCACCTACATAACCCGCTTCAGTAAGCACCGTGGCATCTACAATACAAAAGGGCACATGCAGTATGCGGGCAATGGTTTTAGCAAGGAGTGTTTTGCCAGTACCTGTTTCACCTACCATGATGATATTGGATTTTTCAATCTCGGTCTCATCGCCATCTGATTTTTGATTCAGGCGTTTGTAATGGTTATAGACAGCTACAGCAATCGTTTTCTTTGCATCATCCTGGCCGATCACATACTGGTCAAGATGTTTCTTGATCTCCATGGGCTTCAGAATATTGATCGCATCTTCCGTTACCTTGGACTTACGTGTCAATATCTCCTCATCCAAAATATGATGAGCCTGTGTTATGCATTTATCACAGATATGCGCATCTATTCCTGCAACCAGCATCAAAGCTTCCTGCTTTGTTGCATTGCAGAAAGAGCAACGAATGTCTTTCGTACTTTTACTCATCACTATTCTAAGGGGTTATTAAAAATCCAGGCTGAAATTTTCAGCGCTGGAATTTTGTTGGTAAAAACAAATTAATTTACAAAAGATCAGGCATTTTTCATGACAGATTTACCTAAAATTTCATCCACCATTCCAAAATCAATGGCCTGGTCAGATGTCATCCAGTTGTCACGGTCAGAAGCATCCCATACCTTCTGGTATTCCTGTCCGCTGTGAAGGGCAATAATCTCGTAAAGTTCTTTTTTAATCCGGCCTATTTCACGGGCTGTAATTTCAATATCAGAGGCCTGACCTTCGGCTCCACCTGAAGGCTGGTGAATCATTACCCTTGAATGTGGCAGGGCAGCACGCTTGCCTTTGGCACCTGCACATAAGAGCACAGCGGCCATAGAGGCAGCGATTCCCGTACAGATGGTAGCAACCTCTGGTTTTACAAACTGCATAGTATCATAAATACCCAAACCTGCGTATACAGAGCCTCCCGGGCTATTCAGATACAGACTGATATCCCTGGTAGCATCGGTCGACTGGAGAAAAAGAAGCTGTGCCTGCACGATATTGGCAGTTACATCATAGATAGGATCGCCCAGAAAAATGATACGATCCATCATTAAACGTGAAAATACATCCATAGAAGCAACGTTCATCGGACGCTCTTCAATAATATAAGGTGTGATGCTGGTTGGTAGCCTTGCATTGTCAACACGGGAAATAAATTTATCAACCTGTATGCTGTTAATCCGGTGATGTTTTACTGCATAATTTCTGAAATCATTTCTTTCTGTCATAATAACATTTTTATTTACTGCTTATTGACAAAAACCATGCACAAGCATGGAGTCTGCCAAAAGGTCATTCCTGTGAAAAAGATAAAAGCAGAGATCTTTAGTCAATTTTAATGAATTCATTGTAAAAAATTTCCTTACTCCCGATCTCTATGACCGATTTGATATAGTCAAGTACTTTCTGTGAGCGGATCTCTTCATACACTTTTGAAGCCTGTTCACGGTCCTGAATAAGTTTGATCGCATAATCAGTAAGCTGCTCTTCTGGGAGTGGCTCCGGACTGTACATGCGGTACTGCTCGGCAAGTTTCTTTTTTGCATGGGCTATGACTTCTTCAGTTTTCACTTCAATAGCCTGCTCCTGCATGATCCTGTTCTCGATCAGCGTCCATTTCAGATTTTTCTGGAAATCTGAATACTGCTCATCGATCTGCTCAGGAGTAAAGCGCTCTTCATTGGCAACTTTCAACCATTTTTTAAGAAAGGTATCAGGAAGCTGGGC
>JAYWCR010000107.1:0-3067 GCA_043780395.1 Sphingobacteriales bacterium | reverse complement strand
ATAGCTCACTGTTACGGCAAAGCTTTAGGTGACAGTACCACCAGCAAATTTTCAGATGGTGAATTCCAGCCTAGTTTTAATGAATCTGTTCGAGGCTGTGATGTTTTTCTGATCCAGTCGACAAACCCTCCTGCTGATAATCTAATGGAACTGCTGATGATGATCGATGCCGCCAAAAGGGCATCTGCGCATTTTATTACGGCAGTCATTCCTTATTTCGGCCTTGCCCGGCAGGATCGTAAAGATAAACCAAGAGTACCTATTTCATCCAAACTTGTAGCCAATCTGCTTACTGCAGCCGGAGCACACCGCGTGATGACAATGGACCTGCATGCTGCACAGATCCAGGGCTTCTTTGATATTCCTGTAGATCACCTCGACGCATCTGTAATTTTCATTCCTTATATAAGAAGCCTCCGGTTACCTAATCTGACTATTGCCTCCCCTGATATGGGTGGAACAGCAAGAGCCAGGGTCTTTGCCAAGATGCTTAACGTGGAGGTTGTCATCTGTGACAAGACCCGAAAGCGGGCCAATGAAATAGAGTCGATGAATGTGATAGGGGATGTGCGCGGAAAGGATATTGTGCTTGTAGATGATATCTGTGATACTGCAGGAACCCTGACAAAAGCATCTGCCCTTTTAAGAGAAAGAGGTGCCAATTCCGTACGTGCGGTATGTACCCATCCTGTGCTTTCAGGCAGGGCGTATGATAATATTGAAGGCTCCATGCTTGAAGAGCTGATCGTCTGTGATACGATCCCTTTAAGACAGCAATCTTCTAAAATAAGAGTTTTAAGTGTTGCTGACTTGTTTTCAAGAGCAATAGCCAATGTGAATGAGCACGGCTCGGTAAGTGATCTTTTCAAGATCAAGGATAGCTACCAGCCGCAGATCAATTTCAAATAGAATTCCGCTTTAATTAATAAATAGCGGCAATACCGGGCTTGCGGAAACCGGGGGAGCCATAAAAAAAATATGAAAACGATTGCTATTAGCGGTTCGCCACGTGCGGACGTAGGGAAAAGGGATGCCAAGGAACTTCGTTACCAGGGTAATGTACCATGTGTACTTTACGGTGGAGGCGAGCAGTTCCATTTTTCGGCACCTGCATCGGAACTAAAAGGTGTATTATACACTCCAGAGGCTTTGTTTGTAGATATTGAACTGAATGGAAAAAAGACCAGGGCTATCGTTCAGGAAGCTCAGTTCCATCCGGTGACAGATCAGATCCTGCATGTTGACTTTCTTCAGCTGTTTGCTGATAAACTGGCAACTATCCAGATCCCTGTACTTTTATCAGGTGCCTCACCAGGTGTGAAGGTTGGTGGTAAACTGGTTCAGAAATTCAGAAAGTTAAAGGTCAGAGGTTTTCCTGATGACTTTACAGACTCTATTGAGATCAGCATCGAAAAACTTGAACTGGGAAAATCAATCCGTGTAGAAGAGATCACCCTGAACAAGCTTGAGATCCTGAATTCAAAAGCTGACACCATTGTGAGTGTGGCTAGTTCAAGAGCAACCAAGGAAGCAGATGCTGCTGCCATCCAGGGTAAGAAATAATCTAAGTAAACATCAGATTGAATCCTCCGGCATCAAACCGGGGGATTTTTTTTGCCTTAATACTATTCTATGAAATTCCTTATTGCAGGTCTTGGAAATATCGGACCCGAATATGCCGATACGCGGCATAATGCAGGCTTTATGGTGCTGAATGAACTTGCCCGGATTAAAGAAGCACGCTTTATAACCGAACGGTATGCCGCCTATACCGATTTTACGCATAAGGGAAGATCAGTATTTCTGATCAAGCCCACCACGTTCATGAATCTCAGCGGAAAGGCTGTCAACTACTGGATGCAGCAGCTCAGGATCCCCGTCTCCAACCTGCTGGTCGTAGTCGATGAACTGGCCCTTCCATTCGGAACATTGAGATTAAAACCAAAAGGAGGAGATGCCGGGCATAATGGGCTCAAGCATATCCATTTCACCATTGGCACGAATGAATATGCAAGGCTCCGCTTTGGGATCGGTGATTCATTTCCCAAAGGCAGGCAGGTAGATTACGTGCTGAGTGGTTTTGACCCTGATGAGCAGCCAGCCATCCCGGCTCTGACGCTTAAAGCAGCTGAAATGATCCTGAGTTTTGTCACTGAAGGCACAGAACTGACCATGACGCGCTTTAACGGGTAGAAAACCTCTTTGAATGGTTAAAAAATCGATTAATTTAGCGAGACCATGAAAAGAACAGAGTGCACTGAAATTATTATTCAAACGCTGAGTAGTAAAGGAATTAAATACCAGGAACTTGCTGATGGCATACAGCGGAGCCTGATCTGGACAACGCTGGCTCTGCAGGGTCAGGCAACAATGGATGCAAAGGAAGCAGCCGTGATTACTGCAATGCTTGGTCTTGGCGCTGATATCGAAAGATCCTTACAGGAAATACCCATGCGTGGCTCTCTGGAACAAAGCCCCCCTGTTGACCCTACACAATACAGGTTCTATGAGCTGATCCAGATTTATGGCTCTACGCTGAAGGCTGTCATCAATGAGAAATTTGGTGATGGTATAATGAGCGCTATTGATTTTACCATGGATATGGAAAAAGTCGAAAATCCGGCTGGTGACAGGGTAAAGATCACTATGGAAGGAAAATTTTTACCTTTCAAAAAATGGTAAGTGTTCTTTGTTCAGCAACAGTTTTTTCGCAGAAATTTTTGAACACCTCAGTCATTTTTCTCTTTTTAGTTCTGGGCCTTCAGTCATCAGCCCAGAATAGAGCCGGCACTTCTCCTATGACCGGCGGATACGATCCTCATCTTGCCTTTAACCCTGTGTTCTATACAAAGGGGGGAAATAGTTACCGCGCCGCGGATGGCGCCAGCGGCCCGCATTACTGGCAGAACGCAGCCAGCTATGGGATCCATGCCCGGCTTGATGAAGCAGAAAATACAGTGAGCGGATCTGAAGATATTGTCTATAAGAACAACAGCCCTGATGAACTTGATTATCTCTGGATGCAGCTTGACCAGAATATCTTCAAGGCTGATTCCCGTACCATGCT
>JAYWCR010000106.1:0-3921 GCA_043780395.1 Sphingobacteriales bacterium | reverse complement strand
AAAATCTTTGACTGGCTGAGCTACAGGTTGAACGGAGGCCTCGAGGTAAGCTATGATTTTCACCGTGACATCCGTAAAGACGGGGTGTTCAGATATGGGAACCAGCAAGAGCTAAGCTATATTGATGAAGACCGGCAGCGGTTTACCAATGTGCTTTTTGAGAATACGCTGAACTTTAACAAGACTTTCGGGAAACACAATATCAATGGAGTGGTCGGGTACACCCAGCAGACATATCTCAGAGATGATGATGATGCCCGTAAAACCGGCCTTCCTATCTATAATGGTCAGTATCTTACCCAGCTCAATGCGGCCACAGGAACGTCTTCTGCCACAGGGCTCATTCTTCAGAATGACAAGCTCCATAGCTATCTGGGCCGCGTAAACTATACCTATGCAGACAAGTATTTGCTGACCGTCACAGCCCGTGAAGACCAGGATTCCAGGTTCGGAGCAAAATATAGAAACGGTATCTTCCCTTCAGTTGCAGCTGCATGGCGGATCAATAAAGAAGACTTCTTTCATGTCGACTGGATCTCTGACCTTAAACTGAATGCCTCGTATGGAAAGCTGGGGATCAATACCATCACTTCCTTCCAGAATGTAGGGCTTATCAACAATTCACCAAGAGCTGTGTTCGGCCCTGACCAGGCTACCTATGTTGGTGCTTACCAGGCAACCCTGGCAAATACAAATCTTCGCTGGGAAAAGAGAACTATTGGGAATATCGGCCTTGATGCCAGTCTTTTCCATGATAAGTTAACAGTTTCTATAGCAGTGTATAATTCACTTTCACAGGATGTGCTGATCAACCTGCCTTTGGGCCAGTTTCTGGGAAATGCCGGAGCTACACCTGCTGTGAATGCAGGTTCTATCCGCAACAGGGGGCTTGAATTTGAAGCCAGCTACCGCAACAATGACCATAAGATCAAATATAGCATCTCCGGAAACT
This sequence comes from Sphingobacteriales bacterium, assembly GCA_043780395.1. Classification (GTDB taxonomy): domain Bacteria; phylum Bacteroidota; class Bacteroidia; order Sphingobacteriales; family Sphingobacteriaceae; genus JANLVJ01. The sequence continues at coordinate 2,969 of JAYWCR010000106.1, read as the reverse complement.
TTACGACTATCCAGAACCGGGTGATCAGTGTAGGTAACCAGGGCGCAGGAATTAATTATCTGCAGCAGGGGAGTACCCGCTCGCAGGTAGGTTTTGGCATCAGCCAGTGGTATGTGCTTCATGATATAGGCATCTTCCAGACCCAGGGTGAGATTGCTTCTTATAAAAGAGCTGATGGAACGCTGATCGAACCGGACGCAAAACCCGGCGATATAAAATATGCGGCTAAAGCCAGTGGTACAGGAAGTATAAACAGCAATGACAGGGTTTTCCTGGGCTCTCCGCTACCAACCCTCCAGACGGGTCTGCAGTTTAATGCCAGCTATAATGGTTTTTCCCTTGGCCTGCAGCTGGTAGGTACTTTTGGTTTTACAATTTACAACGGGGTGCGTTCAGCCCTTGATTCTTACCAGAATACCAATTTCAGAACGGCTATTAATCCCTGGACACCCACAAATACCAATACGGGTGATCCACGGGTAGGTATAGCTGCCAATGATCCTGGAATCAGCAGCAATAATATCCCCGAAAGCTCGAGATGGCTTGAAAGTGGTTCTTATGTGCGGGTGCGGAATCTGGAACTTGCCTATCAGCTTCCAAAGCTCCTTAATCAGAAACTGAAAATCGACAATGCCCGCATCTTTTTGTCTGGTCAGAATCTGCTGACGCTGACAAAATATAAAGGGCTGGATCCGGATGTTTCAGGTAACGGACTTCTGCAACCCGGTGTTGATAACGGGAACTGGCCACCAAGCCGCATTTTCTCCATAGGCATAGGTTTTGGGTTTTAAATTTTAGAGATCTTCAGAATGAAAAATAAGTTTATAATTCTATGTATGGCTGCCCTGGCAAGCTTTACCGCATGTAAGAAAAACCTGAATATTGTTGATCCGAATGCACCTACAACAGCTATTTTCTGGAAGAATAGTGATGATGCCCAGAAAGGGGTGAACGCAGTCTACAGTACGTTTCACCGGGGCGGTCTGAGCCGCTGGTTCTTCTTTGCTACCATGATCAGGGCAGATGAAGGGTTCAGTACAAGCCCTGATGCAAACATCCAGAATAACTTTGACCTGTTCATTAATAACGATTACAACTATGGGAATTATTCAGCCATCTGGTCTGACCTGTATATAGGAATAACACGGGCAAACCAGGTAATTGCCAATGTTCCGGCTATACCGATGGATGCTGCCTTAAAGGCACGGTATATTGGGGAAGCAAAGTTTTTCAGGGCCTTGTACTACTATCATCTTGCAGCACTCTGGGGAAATGTTCCAGTGCCTCTGACTCCTTCAACCCCAACGGATCTGCCTGCCACCATGAGCCGTGATAAAGTATGGGCCCAGGTAGAAAAGGATTGTGCAGAAGCTATAGGAGCTTTACCTTCAGCCTACCCGAACCCGAATGACCTGGGCAGGGTCACAAAGGGTGGGGCAAATGCGCTTCTTGCCAAAGCCTATATGCAGCAGCGGAATTTTACAGCAGCCTTACCAGCCTTGCTGGCTGTGATCAATAGCGGAAAGTATACGCTCACGGCCAATTATGGCGATAACTTCCTGTCCACTACTGAAAATAATTCAGAGTCGGTCTTTGAAGTGCAGAATGCCCTGAACCCCACAGATAACCATGATGATGATACCAGCCCTAATTCGGTAGATAATCTTAACTATGGCTCATCTATTCCTCCGTTCTTTGCACCCCGTCCGATAGGTTTTACCGATGGTCAGGCCCGCAGATGGCCCATTGCTGAATTTGAAAAGGAAAAGACAGTAGCTGGAAAGCGTGACCCAAGGCTTGATATTACCTATCTGTTTGATTCCACAGATGTGCGCGGACCCAATTTTACGCTTATCTATAACCAGACATTTGCCTCCAGGTATGGAACAAATGATGCAGATGTATGGTTCCGCAAATTATTGAATGACAACAATGGAACAGCTGATGGAGATAGTTTCCATTCACCAAATAACTACCGGTTTATCAGGTATGCAGATGTGCTGCTTATGTATGCAGAATGTCTGAATGAAGCCTCCAATACAGCGCAGGCCTACTCTTATGTAGATATGGTCAGGGCACGTGCTGGTCTTGCTCCTTTATCTTCTGTGCGTCCGGGTCTGAACCATGATCAGTTCCTTGCCCAGATAAAACATGAGCGCATCACGGAACTGACAGGTGAAGGTCACCGCTGGGATGATCTTTCGCGTTGGGGAGATCTGAGCCCGGCACTTGCTGCAAGGGATGCCGGCTTCAAGAATTTTATTGTTGGAAAAAATGAGCTTTTACCCATACCACAGCAAGACCTGGATATAAATCCAAATCTCAAACAAAATCCAAAGTATTGATCTTTAATTTTTTAGAATAATAGTAGCTTTCATTAAATAAATAGTATTTATGAGGAAAGTGGTTCATGCGATTGCCTTGGTAGTTTTAATGCTGGCCTCCTGCGGTAAAACATCTGTAAGTACAGTACCTGTGAGTACCGTTCCTCCGGTTGTTACAGGCGTATTTACCAACCCGCTTCTGAACAGCGGTCCTGATCCCTGGGTGGAACAGAAAGACGGCATGTACTATTTTACCTGTACCCTTGGTGACCGCATCTCTGTTTCCCCGACAGCTAAAATGTCGCAGCTGGGCAAAAGTATTCCACAGACTGTTTATTCGGCCACTTCAACAGGCTTGAATTCACGAGACCTCTGGGCACCTGAAATTCATTTTCTGCAGGGGAAATGGTATATCTATTTTGCCTCAGACGATGGGAATGATGCCAACCACCGGCTCTATGTGCTGGAAGGAGCCAGCCCTACGTCTGGGTTTACCTTAAAAAGCAAGCTGACCCCTCTAACTGATAAATGGGCTATTGATGGTACCGTGCTAAGCCTGAATAACAAGCTGTATCTGATATGGTCTGGCTGGGAAGGAAATATTTCACCGGGTAACCAGCAGCTTTATATTGCCTCCATGTCAAA
>JAYWCR010000105.1:0-7083 GCA_043780395.1 Sphingobacteriales bacterium | reverse complement strand
ATGGAGAAACTTTCTTTCCACCGGTCCATTTCGGTGGCTTTATTATTGACCAGATCACCGGTAAAGAGCATCAGGTCTGAATTCTGCTTATTGGCCAGGGCAATGCCCCGTTCTACTGCTTTCTTATTTGTAAGACTTCCTGAATGGATATCAGACAGCTGGGTGAGGGTGAACTTATGGAATGCCTCGGGAAGGTCTTTGAACTTCAAACTTATATGATGAACCCGATAATTATACCGGCCGTTGAGAATACCATAGATCAGGCTCAGAAAGAGAAGCAGGGCAATGCCGATTGAAAACTCACTTACAGCAAGGGTGCGGCCAGGAAAATTCACCGCAACCAGATTTGAACCTGGTTCTGTTGCATGCATAACCTGCCTGATTCCATAAACAACAATGCGCACAAGGTCTTCAATGAGCAGAAAAGGCGTGGCAAGCAGTTTGGGCGTAAGGGATAGAAGCATCAGGCTGAAAAAACCAAAAATGAGCCTTGAAGAATCCTCTGTTCGTTTTATTCCTAAAATGGCAATAAGTACGATTGCCGCCAGCAACGATTCAAATAACCAGTAACCCCACCAGATTGAATGGTTATGGAATACAGTAATGACGGCCTGGTAGAAATATATATCAACCAGGAGCCAGGTGATTATCAGAAAAGGAAGCCTTTTAATCATTGTTTAAATTGAATAACCTGCAATATGATTAAAAAGCCTTAATTATCGGTTATTATTACGGGAGGCAGAATGGAGGCATCGATAGATGCTCCGAAAATGTTCGTATTCCAGCCCGCTGGCTGCGTAGTATTCGGAGCGATCCAGGCATTATTCTGGTAATTTGTTTTATTGTAGTACCTGACCTTATTGCCGCTGATGTTACTATTCGTGCATACCTGACCATTTATTCCATCGATATAGATGCCTACGTTTGTGAAATATTGCGAAACGCCATAGATGCTGTTATTGGTGATCGAATTATGATCGCCTCCGGCTATTGCCATTCCATATTCACCAGGGTTTACAAGAATATTGTCAGAGGCAGTAAGGTAGGAGCCGCCATTATCCCCGAGCATAATACCCCCGCCGCTCGAGCTTGGCCCCCCACCTCTGATCCAGTTACCCTGTATCAGAACCGGGCTTGAAACCGTACCATTGCTCTGGTAAAGGCTTATGGCATCTTCCGGATAACTTTGTCCCAGTACATTTTCTCCCTTGTTATGACTGATCGAATTTCCGGTACCGCTCACCGTATTGAACTGTACGAACTGCCCTCGGGGAAAGGGGCCTGCCATATTAAGAAACTGGTTATTATTCACAACAATACCACCACCCGTGATCTGTTCTGCATATACGCCACTGCTTACCCTGGTAAAATAATTATTGTCTATGGTAATTCCTGAACAATGATAAAGATGAATACCTACATCTGTGGAATTTGCAATTCTGTTTCCTGTAATATGGATATGGTAGCAGTTGGTCAGGTAGATGGCCGGAACGTTCCCTGCTGAAAATGATTTTCCGCTGATGGTCAGGTCATGTGCATTGTTAAGTATTATTGCTGCCGATGGGGTATAGGCCGGGCTGGCTGATACCCCCAGGGAGGAGAGTCTTGACCCGGGTACAGGTGATTCCATTGCACCTCCGGGTAATTGCCATTGAACAGACACATTGTCTCCGCCGGCACCCTGTTTATGCAAGACTTCTATATAATACTTTTGGCCTGCCTGCAGGTTTATGGATATGGACTTCTGGGAGGCGAATTTATTCCATTGCCTGAAATTGGTCCAGCTCAGCAGGCTGGCAATGAGTGTTTTATTTAAAGCATTGTCATTGGTCGAAAGCCAGAGTTCTGCCGCATCGTCCGCTGCGATCCAGAAAGTATAGGATCCGGTCAGAGGCGGGTAGATATAACCACGGATCCGCGCTCCATAATTACTTCCTGAGTTTAGAAGGCCTTCCAGTGCTGTGATCTGGGCCGTTTTTGAAGGCACGGTCTGCAGGGGAATGTTTTTTACATCATTTCCACTGACATTCTCCCATACTTCCCTTGTGATGCTTCCAATTACAGGTTGCTGTACGATGTTTGCTGCAAAAGCCAGGTTATTGCCCGGGGGGGCCGTCAGCATCTGGTTTGCGTTGCCTGGCAGAATCTCCTTATTGCAGGAGTAAAGTGTCAGGGTTGATCCGGCAAGAAGAAAAAAGAGCTTTAATGCCGGAAGTGTTATTTTATCAAAGTTCATAGATATAGTGATCGGTCAGTGCAGGTTTACGCGCCAGGCATAAAAAGGTTCCGGACTGTTTTTATGCAGGTATCTACTGTACAGCAAATAATTTGTAGTCAAACGCTTATTATTTCATTTTTCTCAGTAAGAATGCTCAATTTTAGAATGAACTTCATAGAAAGAGTATGGAAACGCTTCTCATTCTGGTTGATTTTTCGTCAAGGTCAACGCATGCTGCTGAATATGGTTACCGGCTGGCTCTATTACTCAAGGCAGATATCATTCTGGTAACAGCTGTAAATGATCCTGCAGTTTTTCCTCTGGAAGATAAAGGCTTCTGGCCTGAAGATGAGTCATCCTTATTAATGAAAGGAAGTGAGGAAGAGCTTTTTTATCTTAAGAACCATCTTGAGCAATTTGTGCCGGCATCTTCTTTTAAACCAGTTGTGAGCTGCATGAATGAAGCAGGCAGGGTCACGGAGGTAGTGACCCGTATACTTGAAATGCAGAAGGTAGATCTGGTTATTATGGGGATGAGTGCAATGAATGGATATGGATCCTTGTTTTCCGGAAACCATAGCCGTAAAATGATTTCTATGCTTACCCGTCCTTTACTGCTTATTCCTGATGCAGCGACTTTTTTCCACATAAAAAGAATCGCTTTTGCTACTGAATTTGCCGAACCTGAAAATGACCTGGCCTCTGTACTGGACCTGATTCCTCTGGCTACAAAACTTAATGCTGAGGTTATGCTGACCCATATCTATAATGAGCTGGAAAACCCTCTTAATTTTCAGCAATGGATCCACCGCATCCTTTTAAAGTTTTCAGACAAAAAGATCTATCCTCATATTTCCTATAGTATTTTCAAGAATAATAACACCGGGGCTGGCCTGGAATGGCTCTGGAAATACGGTAATATTGATGTGCTGGCTATGTCACACCAGCCGCACCGCTTCTTAGGAGAATTTATTAAACGAAGCCAGATCAAACTTATCACAGCCCATATTCAAATCCCTCTGCTTATACTTGGTCGGCCTGCACACGCGGTCTCCTGATCTTAAACATGTCTACCTGTTTTTTTGTTATTTACTTATGAATATTCTGCGGCTAAACCTGTTCTCCTTTTTTCTTTTAATCCTTTTCTCATGCAATCAGCAAGCTCCTTCAGGTGTCGCAGTCACTGCACAGACACTCAGAAATTTTCCGGAAGCAAGACCCGATCTTTACTGGAAGAAAAAATTAACGCCTGAAGCTTATGGGATTATGGTTGACAGAGGTACGGAAACACCATTCAGGAATCCTTACTGGGACAATCATCAGAAGGGAATTTATGTGAGTGCAGCCACTGGAAAACCACTATTTAGTTCTGATACAAAGTTTGATTCAGGAACAGGATGGCCAAGCTTCTCAAAGCCCATCAATGAATCGTGCATAAAGATTATTACCGACAACTCATTTGGAATGGAGCGGAAAGAAGTGGTGGAAAGCAGCACAGGCCTGCATCTGGGTCATGTATTTGACGATGGCCCACGGCCAACAGGCAAGCGGTACTGCATGGATTCCTATGCTTTCAAATTCATACCGGCGAAATAAACCCAAGGGTCAGGCAGTGGTATTTAATATAAGACTGATCGTCTCTTCAGGCCTGTCCCAATGAGGGAAATGGCCACAACGTTCAAACATTTGAAGCCGGGCATCAGGAAATAGTTCCAATGCCAGTCTTGACTGGGAGGGAAGGCAAACAAGGTCTTTTCTTCCCCAGCCGATCACCATAGGCTTTTTAATTACTCCTGCGGCCACACCCTGCTGTGTAGCTCCATAAGCCAGACTGGTTAAAAGGGGGTCAAAAGATATGGCAGCATTATAATCTCTCATCTCATCTAAAGTCGCTTTGGGAGAAAGTTTTGATGGCCGCGGCGAAAATTGGGAGAAAAGAAAAAATCTTCCGAAACTACTGCCGGTTATTGCTGGCATGGCAGGCTGCAAAAGCCTGATAATTTTAATAGATACGGCAATGGTCGTATAGAAGTAATGCCTTTGTATACCCCTCCAGAATCCTCCCGGATCCAGGGAGACTACTGCACCTACAATTCCCCCACGCCGTGCAAGCTCGAGAACCAGTCTTGCGCCCATAGAGCTGCCTACTGCATCAATACCTGTAAGATTATTTTCAGTGATGAATTGGGCTACAGCATCCGCAAGTGTGCGTACAGAGATCTCACCTTCCAGGGGTGGAGTTGCTCCAAAGCCAGGCAGGTCTACAGCAATCACATCCCTGCTAAGCACCAGACTCTCAATAATAGTATTCCATGACCGATGGCTTCCACCCAATCCATGAATTAATAAAAGAGGTTTTCCTGTACCCCTGCGTACGTATTGCATTTTCATAATTGCGGATTGGCAAGATTCAGGCCAGTAAGCCAGTGGTCCAGGACGAATTAAATCGTTCTAAAAAGCCCGGCTATTTAAGATAGCCGGGCCTCTAAAATTGAATTTTTTAATTAATTAGAGTAGCATGCAAAGTCATATTGAAATTCAATATTTTGCTTACCGGGCAGTCTTCTTTTGCCCCTGCTGCGATCTTCTGAAATTCTTCTTCTGTTAGTCCCGGAACTGTTGCTTTAAGAACAAGATCAGAGCCGGTTATAACTCCATTTTCAAGTGTTACAGTAGAAGTAGTTTCGAGGTTTTCAGCCTTGAAACCTGCCGTGCCAAGATCAGCACTCAGCTTCATGGTAAAACATCCTGCATGCGCAGCGGCAATCAGTTCTTCAGGGTTTGTTCCAACACCATCTTCAAAACGGGTTTTGAATGAATATTGTGTTTTATTCAGCGTAGTGCTCTGAGTGCTGATATTTCCACTTCCTTCCATAATCGATCCGTTCCAGACGGCTGTTGCATTGCGTTTCATAGGCTTGTTTTTATAGGTTAATTTAAAATTATTTAAGTGCTTTTTTTAGTTCAGCAGCAGCCTGGAGCATAGCTGATTTAGTACCGGGCACCTGGCTTAATGGGTTTAGCAGACCCCAGTCATGGATCATCCCATTGTACCGCGTAGCCGTAACGGATACCCCGGCAGCATCCAGTTTGCGTGCATAGGCTTCACCTTCGTCACGCAGAATATCATTTTCAGCAGTCTGCACAAGGGCAGGGGGCAGGCCACTTAGCTGAGCAAGACTTGCATTCAAAGGTGTGGCAAGAATATTTTTACGCTCATAAGGGCTCTTGGTATAGTTATCCCACATCCACATCATTAGGTTTTTTGTCAGAAAGCGCCCAGTTCCAAACTGGTTATAACTTGCATCACTGAAGTTAACGTCTGTAACGGGCCAGAATAATACCTGGTACCTGATCTTTGGACCTTTTTTATCTTTTGCCATTAAAGTAACAACAGCTGCCATATTTCCGCCTACGCTATTTCCTGCTACAGCCAGGCGGCTTCCGTCAATACCAATTTCTTTTCCATGGGTGGCCACCCATTTTGTAGCTGCATAGGCCTGGTTAATTGCTACAGGAAAATGAGCTTCAGGCGAAGGTGTATAGCCTACGTACACTCCTGCCGCACCTGATCCTACGACCAGGTCGCGTATCATGCGTTCATGCGTAGGGAAGTCACCAAGTACCCATCCGCCACCATGGAAGAACATAAAAGCGGGTATGCCTTCTTTTGCTCCTGCGGGTTTAACAATCGTAAGCTTTACGGAGATGCCATCCTGGGTGATGGTTTTTTCAGTGACACTAATCCCTGAAAGATCAACCTTTACTGACTTCTGTGCACCTACCAGTACAAGTCTTGCATCTTTCGGGGTCATCTGCTCCAGAGGCTTTCCTTTCCCTGAGTTTAATACTTTTAAGAATGCACGAACATGGCTGTCTATCTGGGGGTCTTTTGCCGGATCAATACCCTGAGCAGATACTGTCTGACTGAATATCAGCGCCAGAGTAAAGCTTAAAGCAGCACTTATAAAGGAATGATGTTTCATATTGGTTTGTGTTAAATTTACTGACTCGACAAAAGTAGCCTGGTTTTGTTTGTCAGACAATGCACTAATGTCGCTACATGCAGCACTTTTTGCCCTGTATGAATAGTTCCTGATTTACATAGTTGTAAAGTGAATTCTGAACTTTTGTGGAGAGTTACCTGTATGCTTTGTGAAGAAGCGAATGAAATAGGAACTGTCTTCGTAGCCAAGCCTGTAAGCTATTTCCTTTACATTCAGAGATGTATGTGCAAGAAGTCTTTTTGCTTCAAGAATAATCCTGTTTTTAATCAGGTCATTAGGAGTGGTTTTAGAATAGATACTTATTCTTTTATTTAATGATTTCGGTGTAATAAAAAGGAGGCCGGCATAATCAGCTACTGCATGTAATACGGTATAATGCTGTTCAATTAACTGGCTGAAAGTTCTCGGGAATTCCACCTCAGGTCTTGCTGTTTCTGCAGACATTAAATGCTCATGCTTCCAGATCCTTGTGCATTTAATAATGATCTGCTTGAGCAACAACCGCAGCATTTCTTCCGTGCCTGCATCTTCCAAAGCCATTTCTGCATGTGTCTCTTTTAAAATCGCTTCCAGTGAATGAAAGTTTGAGGGTTTGATGTATACTACAGGTATCTCATATGCATTATTGAAAAGCAGTCCATCGCAGGCAACTTCTCTGTCATGGATCTGAATGCAATAAAAATCCCTGTTATAATAGATCATTGTTCCGGTACAATTCGTGTCAAAGAGGCAATACTGGCCAGGATTGATAAAGAAGAATGCATCATTGCTCAGCTCAAAAGTTTCGAAATCTATCTTTACCAGCCCACCAGCTTTCACATATACAATTTTGATAAAAGAAGTCAGGTCTTTCTCTTC
>JAYWCR010000104.1:0-10996 GCA_043780395.1 Sphingobacteriales bacterium | reverse complement strand
ACTGAGCCTTTAAGTATCCGTTCTGACGATGTACTTGAGCTGGCCGCATCAATGATCAAATTACATAAAATTGATAACCTTGTAGTTCTTCAGGACGACCTTCCGGTAGGCATGCTGGATGTGCAGGATCTGGTAAAACTTGGTATCATTGGATAAGAACAGCGAAGATATTGAAAAGCTGTTCACACTAAACGGAGGGTGTTTTCTTCATCCGGTTTCCCTGATCAAAGGGAACCTGGAAGGAGTAAACACCCTTCTTTTTGATTGGGACGGAGTGTTTACTGACGGGCGTAAAGACAGCAACCGCAACAGTACTTATTCAGAGCTCGATACCATGGGCATCAACCTGCTCAGGTTTGCCTTCTGGCTGCAGAATGGAACCATCCCCTTTACGGCCATTATTACAGGTGAAGAGAACCCCGGGGCCATGTTTGTAGCCCGTCGTGATCATTATGATGCGGTGTACTACCATGTAAAGAATAAAAGTATGATGGGCGAACGGCTTAACACCGATTTCAGGGTAGATGTATCTAAAAGTCTCTTTCTTTTTGATGATGTACTCGATCTGGGCCTGGTGAGTCTCAGCCGCCTTTCGTTTGCCCTGCGCAACCCTGCTTCCCTGCTCTTTCAGCAATATATCAGAACTGTGGAGAAATGCGCCTATATCAGCGGCAATACAGGGGGCAACCATGGCATCAGGGAGATCGCTGAACTCATTATGGGACTGATGGGTCAGTTTACTTCTGTCATTGAACACAGAGCTTCTTTCAGCCCCGTCTATAAGGAGTTCCTCCAACTGCGCAATACCCATGAGCCGGTAAACTTCTCTTTTGAGAATCCGGCCTCTTAAACCACATAACGCGAAAAGGCCCGTTTACCGGACCTTTTCGCGTTTTCATTGAGTGCTTAATTTCCAAATTCCGACAGGAACTTGATGCGCATCAGCTGGATCTCTTCCCGGGTATAATCTTCCTCACCCAGTTCTTTTAAGGCTGCATCTACAGAATCTACTTCTGCTGACTTAAAATAATCATAGACCTCGTCCTGCCTGTCTTCATCGATGATATCATCAAGATAATAGTTCAGGTTAAGCTTTGTTCCTGAGCTGACGATGGTCTCTACTTCATGGATCATCTGCACATAGCTGAGTCCTTTGGCTGAAGCAATATCTTCAAGAGGTATCTTACGGTCAATATTCTGGATGATAGATACTTTCAGGCCTGATTTATTAACCTGTGACTTCACCAGCATATCCATGGGTCTGTCGATATCATGCTCGTCTACATATTTATTGATCTGCTCTATAAAGGGCTGACCATAGCGCATGGCCTTTCCTGCCCCTACCCCTGAGATCTGTTTCAACTCATCCAGGGTCACGGGATACTGCGTGGCCATTTCTTCCAGACTAGGATCTTGAAAAATGACAAAGGGAGGAATATTCTTTTGCTTTGCAATCTTTTTACGCAGGTCTTTCAACATCGTAAAGAGCACATCATCCAGGGCTGCAGTAGCCCCCCCGGCTGAGTCGTCGTCATCAAAATCAATCAGGCTATAGTCGATATTCAGCATAAACTTTACTGAATACGGATTATTGATAAAGGAAGTACCAAACTTGGCAAGTTTGAGCAGGCCGTAAAGCTCAATATCCTTGATGAAATAATTATAAAGGGTGGCCTGCCTGATGACCGACTTCCATACATTTACCCCCCTGTGTTTACCTGATCCGAACTCTTCGATCACATCATGTTCGTGGGTATGTACGGCCTGGTTATTTATACCCATCAGCACATTGATCAGATGTACATCATTGAACTTTTCACCCAGCTTCTGAGCCAGTTTAAGAACCATCAGCAGGTCTTCTTCGGCATCAAAGCGGTCTGCAGGGTGGCGGCAGTTATCGCACATTTTCTTGCAACCTGCCTCATTGAAGTTCTCACCGAAATAATGAAGAATCTGCACCCTGCGGCAAACAGGCGATTCAGCATAATCGATCACCTCTTTCAGGATCTGGGTACCAATATCCCTTTCAGATACTGGTTTATCTTTCATAAACTTTGCCAGCTTGTCGACATCTTTCTCAGAGTAGAAAGCCAGGCAATGGCCTTCACCCCCATCACGACCGGCCCGACCAGTTTCCTGATAATAGCCTTCCATACTCTTGGGAATATCATGGTGAATTACAAAGCGAACATCGGGCTTATCAATCCCCATTCCAAAGGCAATGGTAGCCACAATGACATCCACATCTTCCATCAGAAAACGGTCCTGGGTATCTGCACGCTGCTTGGAGTCAAGACCTGCATGGTAAGGCAAAGATTTTATGCCATTGATTACAAGTGTTTCTGAAACCTCTTCTACCTTCTTACGGCTCAGGCAATAGATGATACCCGATTTCCCCGAATTATTTTTAATAAAGCGGGTGATTTCTTTCATCACATTTTTCTTAGGCCTGATCTCATAGAAAAGATTGGTGCGGTTGAAAGATGATTTGAAGACCTGGGCATTCTGCATCCCCAGATTTTTCTGAATATCCTGCTGCACCTTGGGCGTTGCAGTGGCAGTCAGGGCTATGATGGGAATATCTTCACCGATCTGTTGAATCACCTGCCTTATCTTGCGGTATTCAGGCCTGAAATCATGACCCCATTCTGAAATACAATGTGCTTCATCAACTGCCACAAAAGAGATCTGTACAAGCTTCAGAAAATCAAGATTTTCCTGCTTGCTCAATGACTCAGGGGCTACATAGAGTAACTTGGTTTCCCCGTTCAGTACATCCTGCTTAACCCGGGCAATATCTGCCTTGTTTAGGGATGAATTCATAAAATGTGCAATACTATCCTTACTGCCGAATGCCCTTAACTGATCCACCTGATTTTTCATCAGGGCGATCAGGGGTGAGATGACAATGGCTACCCCTTCACTCATCAGTGCGGGAAGCTGATAACACATGGATTTACCTGCACCTGTAGGCATAATAACAAATGTGTCCTTTCTGGACAGAATATTGGTTATAATAGCTTCTTGCTCACCTTTGAAGTTATCAAACCCAAAAAAACTCTGTAAATTATCAAATAATGTTTTCTTAATCTCCATCGGCCTCCGTCAATCATTTACGTTACATTAGGCTGTCCAAATCGATAGCTTTCATGATTTTCTTATTAAATATACTAAAAGCTTGCGAAATTAATCATTACTCACATCAAATAACAGTCAATTTCATAATAAGAAAAATATTCCAATATTAACTGATTATGTTCGTGACTGGAATGCTTGTTAAATTGACTTGCAGTTTAAATTTTTATCCCTCTATATGAAATCAAAGTATGTAGTTATCATGGCTGGCGGCATCGGAAGCCGGTTCTGGCCTGTTAGCAGATCAAATTATCCAAAACAGTTCCTGGATATTCTTGGAACCGGAAAAACCCTTATCCAGCAAACATTCGATCGGTTTAAAAACATCTGTCCTGCCGAAAATGTGTTCGTGGTTACCAATGAAGCCTATAGAGACATCGTTAAAAGCCAGCTCCCGGAGCTTGGGGATCACCAGATTCTGGGTGAGCCTGTGATGCGCAATACAGCGCCCTGCGTAGCCTATGCCAGCAGCAAAATATTCAAGCTTGACCCCAACGCTACGATCGTAGTCACACCTGCCGACCACCTGATCCTTAAAGAAGAACGCTTTCAGGACCTGATCATTAAATGCCTTGAGAAAGCAACCCAGTCAGATTACCTGATCACTCTTGGGATTGTACCCACCCGGCCCGATACCGGTTATGGCTATATCCAGTACAACGATACCATCCAGGACGAAGGATTTTTCAAAGTCAAGACCTTTACAGAGAAACCCAATACTGACCTTGCAGCTACTTTCATAAAAAGCGGTGACTTTTTATGGAATGCCGGCATCTTTATCTGGAGCGCTGCCTCTATCCTGAAAGCATTTGAAAAAAGCCTTCCCGATATCATGGATATCTTTAAAGATGGCAAGTCATTCTACAATACAGCAAAAGAACCGGAATTCATTAAAAAAGCCTATCTCCAGTGTACCAATATTTCAATTGATTATGGAATTATGGAAAAGGCCGATAATGTATATGTGATACCTGGTGATTTTGGCTGGAGTGACCTTGGCACCTGGGGCTCTGTTTATTCAGTTAAAGAGAAAGATCAGAGCGGCAATACCTTTATTGGCAGCAAGAAAGTAATGATGATCGATTCATCGAATTGTATTGTGAATGTTCCTGAACATAAGCTGGTGATACTGCAGGGCATGGATGACTTTATTGTAGTCGAATCACAGGATGCCCTGCTCATCTGCCGCAAAGATCAGGAACAACTCATCAAACAGATCGTTGCCGATGTGAAGCAAAACTTTGGCGAACGGTATATCTAGGGTTTCAGCCAGCAGTACGCTGGCTGAGCACTTCATAGAGAATAATTCCTGCGGACACAGATACATTTAATGAATCAATGCTTCCGGCCATTGGAATACGCACTTCAGAATCACAATACTCACTGTAGGCTCCTGAAATTCCATCTTCTTCAGAACCCATTAAAATACAGGTTGGAACTTTCCAGTCAGCTGTAGAAACCAGCTGGCTGGCTTTTTCAGTACATGCCACCAGTTGCAGGCCTGAATTTTTCATATAGGCAAGGGTATCTTTCAGGTTTGGCTCACGGCATACAGGGATCTTCAGCAATGCACCGGCAGAGGTCTTTACTGCATCTTCACTTACCGGGGCCGCTCCGCGGGTAGGCAGCACAAGGGCATCCACGCCAAAGCAATGTGCCGAGCGGGCAATAGCTCCAAAATTTCGTACATCCGTTACCCTGTCAAGCATCAGGATCAGGGGAATTTTACCTGCTTCAAAAAGCTGGGGGATCAGGTAATCAATACGCTGATAGGTAATCGGTGAAATATAGGCGATCACTCCCTGGTGCACCTTGCGGGTAACCCGGTTCAGCTTTTCAACAGGTACAAAATTGATCGTTATTTCATGAAGCCTGCAGATTGCCTTCAATTCAGAAACAAGTTCTCCGGCCAGACCTTTCTGTACAAGCAATGCTTCAAGTTCTTTGCCTGAGGCAATTGCTTCAATTACCGGGCGTATCCCAAATATAAATGCCCTGGGTTCACGGGCGTCTGTGCCAAAAGTTCGCATGAAAAAAATTAATGAATAAAATAAGTATTCTAACTTGATTATGAAGCGGTTAAATTATCCACAGGTTAAAATCTGCTTCAGCGCTTTGTAAAGTTTATCCACAAAGATATAATTATTCACATGCACTTAATCCACATTCGAAACACGGCCCCAGCTACCATCCAGGCCATTTTTTAAAATAAGCAGGTATTTATCCACATTCTATGTGAATTAAAAAAACCAGTCCAATGAATTTTCAGGCGGTTATGTTAACCAAATATTAAGTTAATGTTCATAAATTTGAACTCTCCCAGCCCCTGGTTTTTCTATATTTGACACCTGCCTCCCGAGCCGGATCCGGAGTATGCAGAAAAACCTTAATGGGCAAAGATATTTTAACAAACACCCCCATTTTCAGAGAACTGGATCCTGTACATTACAAGTCGAATAAAGTATGAATGAAGAAAATGACCTTAACCAGGTAGCCGGCAGGTTTAAAAGCGAACGCAGAACAAATACCAAAACAGGCAGTTCTTTTCCAGCACTGGGCAAACTTCCGCCTCAGGCCCTGGACCTTGAAGAAGCCGTTCTTGGTGCGCTGATGCTGGAGGTAGATGCACTGTCGGCAGTCATTGATATTCTAAAACCTGAGATCTTTTATAAAGAATCACATCAGACCATATTTACAGCCATCCGTAACCTTTTCCAGAAATCGGAACCTGTGGACCTGCTTACAGTGACAGCTGAGCTGCGCAAACTCGGTCAGCTTGAGCTCATCGGAGGCGCTTTCTATGTCACTGAACTTACAAACCGGGTAGCCTCTGCCGCCAATATTGAATTTCACGCCCGCATCATTTCACAGAAATATATTCAGCGTGAACTGATCAAGATCTCTACCGAAGTGATCAACAAGGCGTATGAAGATACGACCGACGTATTCGAGCTCCTGGACGAGGCTGAAAAGAAGCTTTTTGAAGTTACCGAGAACAACCTGAAAAGAGGCTCTGAGAATATGTCAGACCTGATCAGGCAGTCTCTTGAAGAACTTGAAAAGATCAAAGATGTCGAGGGAGGTCTGACAGGCGTACCTACAGGCTTTACAGTGCTGGATACAGTTACCTCAGGATGGCAGAAAGCAGACCTTATCATTGTGGCAGCAAGGCCTGGTATGGGTAAAACAGCCTTTATTATGAGCTGTGCCCGCAATGCAGCCGTAGATTTCAAAAGGCCGGTAGCCATTTTTTCGCTGGAGATGTCGTCTGTTCAGCTCGTGAATCGTCTGATCTCAGGCGAGGCAGAACTTGAATCCAGTAAATTAAGAAAGGGAAATCTGGAGCGCCATGAATGGCAGCAGCTCCATACAAAAATAGGAAAGCTGTCTGAGGCACCTATTTATATTGATGATACCCCGGCACTGAGTGTGTTTGATCTGCGCGCCAAGGCCAGACGCCTGAAATCACAGTTCGATATACAGCTGCTCGTTGTCGACTACCTGCAGTTAATGCGGGGTACGGTAGACAATAAAGGAGGAAACAGAGAGCAGGAGATCGGTACTATCTCAAGAAGTTTGAAGGCCATCGCCAAGGAATTAAATATACCCGTGATCGCCCTTTCACAGTTAAGCCGGAAGGTAGAAGAACGTGGTGGGGTCAAACGGCCGATCCTGTCGGATTTACGTGAATCAGGCTCTATTGAGCAGGATGCCGATATGGTTATTTTTCTGAACAGACCTGAATATTACGGACTGGTTCAGGATGAAGAAGGAAACTCTACAAAAGACCTTGCCGAGGTGATCATAGCCAAGCACAGGAACGGCTCTATTGAGGATGTGAAGCTGAGCTTCCTGAACAAGTATGTAAAATTTGTGAACAGGGAAGACGATTTCCATTCCTATGGGAATGAGTCACCCGGAGCACTTTCACCAGTAACGGATTTTGATACCAGGCCCTCAAATTTTCTGATCAAGCCTTCGAAAATGAATGACGATCCTGATCCTTCGGCTTCTCCTAATCCATTCTATTAAGAATCTTCAGGTATTCAGGGTGATAAAACCTCCGTCGATCGGGTAGTCCATGCCGGTGATAAAGCCGGCTTCCTCTGAACAGAGGTAAAGGGCAAGGGATGCTACTTCTGAGGGCTCACCCATACGGCCTATGGGCTGGGTCTGTGAAAGTTTTTCAAACATTTCCTGTTCCTGACCGGGATAATTCTGCCTGATGAACCCATCCACAAAGGGTGTATGGATCCTTGCAGGGGAAATGCTGTTACAGCGGATATGGAACTGCAAAAAGTCACGGGCAACTGACAGGGTCATCGCATGCACAGCCCCTTTACTGGCTGAATAGGCAAACCGCTCGGTCAGGCCCACATGTGCAGCAATAGAAGATGTATTCAGAATCACGCCTCCGTTCCGGGCTTTCATACCCGGAATCACAGCAAACAAACAGTTGTAAACACCTTTGATATTTACTGCGCAGATACGGTCGAAATCAGCTTCAGAGGTGGTTTCCGCATTTCCGATATGGGCAATGCCTGCATTATTAACCAGAATATCTACAGGTCCGATGGTATTAAAAACAGTAACAACCTGCTGCTGGTTGCTGACATCGGCCCCATGGCCTTGAGCCGGCCCATAAGCACTGATCACCTCAATTGTTTCTTCTACAGCGTTCTGATCTCTGTCAACAAGATGCACGAGGGCCCCCTGCTGCGCAAAAAGCAAGGCAATAGCCCTGCCTATTCCGCTTCCACCACCTGTAATGACTGCCGTCTTCCCCTTGAGTGTAAACATAATTTACAGATCGCTTTATAAACGAATTTAATGAAAAAAATATCCGCAGACCAGGCCTGTAAGAATGAGTACCGGCGAGGGGATGCGGGTAAAACATAAAAGAAGAAAAGTAAGGATCATCACTGTGATGCTCACAAAATTAACCTGTACCTGGTTGACCAGCAAGATCAATGCAGCCAGAATAAAGCCCACAGATACGGCATTGATGCCAGTCAGTGAATTTTTTATATGGGTGATCTTTTTTAACTCTTCCCAGAAGGGTACAATAAAGAGCATTAAGATCAGGCCTGGGGCATTGATGCCCACGACCGCCAGAATACTGCCAGTTACCTGCCCCCATGCCGAATACCCTGCATTGCCCATGCTCATGGCACCCACAAAAGAAGTAAAAGAAAAAGTGGGCCCGGGAATGGCCTGTTGCAGGGCATAACCAGAAAGAAATTCCGTAGAACTCAGGTATTTTTTGAGCGAGACAAATTCAGTGTACATGAAAGGCACCATGACCTGGCCACCCCCATACACAAATACGCCGTTCCTGTAAAAGTTCTGGAACAGACGCACAGGAAGGCTGAAGGCCGAGGTCCGGTGGATAATGGCACCAAGCAAGGCAAAAATGCCAAAAATGCCAAAGAAATAGAAGAGCTTGAGTTTATTCACCCCGGCAAGAAGGCTCGTACTGATCCTTTTTTCCTCCTTACCAGCCTGAAGTACAGAAGCTGAAAAGCCTCCAAGAAACATCATCAATGGAAAGATATACGGAGAGTTGGCAATCATGGTCACTCCCAGCGAAATACCTGCAAGAAAGAAAAACAGCCAGCCCTTTACTGATTTCTTCAGGAGCGTCCAGGCTGCATAAGCTACAAAACCAACAGCCATAGACTCTACATAGATCAGCAGATTTGTACCCAGAAGCTTGAAGGCCATGGACTTGTAAAATATGGCTGCAAGGCACATCAGTATGGCTGAAGGAAGCATCCAGATCAGGTAGATGCCTATGGCATAGTACAAGCCTCCGATCTTAAAGGCCAGGCCTGCAAGGGTCTGTGAAGAGCTCGGACCCGGAAGTACCTGGGCAAGGGCATTCAGTTCTAGGAGTTCTGTTTCAGTCAGGTACTTTCTCTTTTCCACAAACTGGCGCAGCATATAGGCAAGATGCGCCTGGGGGCCACCGAAGGCTGAAAAAGTATAGATCAGGGCATCAAAAGCAAACTGGGATCTCTGAGATCTCTGAACTCTGGCTGGCATCACCGTCACTTCAGAATTCCTGTTCATCCCTGAGTTGCTGGTAGGCTTGTTTCAATTCGTTCAGGGTATGCATTTCGTTCAGGGTTGTGGCCAGTTCAATACCCTCAAGATAGGTCTTTTCAGCCTCCTGGGTGCTGCCAGTTTCCACATATAAAGAGGCAAGCTGATAGTACACTGCAAGATAGCCGGCATCATTGTCTTTTATTTTTAAAAAGTAGGCCATTGCCTGTTCAGGCTGCCCCATGCTGCGGTATTCCAGGGCCAGTGCATAGAGTAAAAATGTATCCGGTTCTTCAGGATTTAAAAGTTGCAATAGTCGCTCCAGCCGGGTTTCGTTCATTTTAAATTTGTGGCATTTTTCATACCTTTGGAAAAGGTTCAATAAACAAGCGAAACTAACCTGTGTTAATGCAATTAACGTAGTTCGCCCAGAATTACCTGTAATAATTCAAACTTATGAAATTTCTGGTCTGCATAAGCAATGTGCCCGATACAACGAGTAAAATCAGTTTCATTGAAAATAATACGGCCTTTAATACGACCGGTGTTCAATATATTCTGAATCCATATGATGAGCTGGGCATTGCCCGGGCCCTGGAACTGGCTGATGGCGGCAAGGCAACTGTGACAATTCTGCATGTAGGAGAGTTGAGTGCTGAACCAACCATCCGCAAGGCTCTTGCTTTAGGGGCTGATGATGCCGTAAGGATCAATGCAAAACCCCAGGACGCTTTTTATGTGGCCAGTCAGATTGCAGCCTATGCAGCTGATAAAAAATATGACCTGCTGTTCTTTGGCAGAGAATCCATTGATTATAATGGGGCTCAGGTCTGTGCCATGGTTGCCGAACTCCTGAATATTCCTTCTGTCTCTATTGTAAAAAAGCTTGAGCTGAATGGCACAGAGCTTACCCTTGACCGTGAAATTGAAGGCGGGAAAGAGGTTATCCAGGCAAGTCTTCCCCTTGCAGTGAGTTGCAGCGAAGGCATTGCTGAACCCAAGATCCCCAATATGAGGGGAATCATGTCGGCCAGAACAAAACCCCTGCTGGTCGTTGAACCCTTTGCAGCGACAGGCTATACAAAAGTATTAAACTACGAAAGCCCTGCACCCCGGGGAAAAGTTAAGATCGTAGATTCCGCTGACCCTTCACAACTGATCGATTTATTACATACTCAGGCTAAAGTAATCTAAGCACATGGCAGTTTTAGTATATATTGAACATACCGATGGCAAATTTAAAAAGTCGGCGTTCGAGGTAGTATCCTATGGAGCAGCACTTGCTGCAATGCTTCATACCAGTTTTACAACCCTTGTTATCGGGAATGTAGAGAATGAAGAACTAAACTTACTGGGCTCATTCGGAGCAGCAAAAGTGCTGCATGCCACTCCTGACTCTGTAAAAAGTTTTATAAACCAGGCCTATGCCTCTATTATTGCAGAAGCTGCAAGGGCTGAATCGGCAACTGTAGTTTGCCTTTCCAATACTTTCAGTGCAAAAGGACTCGCTCCCCGCATTGCTGTAAAGCTCAGTGCCTCTTTCGGAAACGGGGTCGTGGAACTTCCTGATCTTTCTAAACAAACCTTTATCATCAAAAAAACAGCTTTCTCAGGAAAGGCTTATGCCTTTGAGGAGCTTAACCAGGAGGTTAAAGTGCTTACCCTTACACCCAATTCATTCGGCGTAAAAGAACGGGCGGCAGAGCTTATGATCGAGTCCTTTACAGCTACCATTGGCGCACCCGATCTGGGCACCATGGTAAAGGAAATGATCCGCAATACAGAGAAAGTTTCATTACCCGATGCAGAGAGAGTC
>JAYWCR010000103.1:0-5404 GCA_043780395.1 Sphingobacteriales bacterium | reverse complement strand
ATCTCCTGCTGGGCAGCATTCAGAGCCGTATCCGAAAGATTTACCGAATCGGTACGCATATAACTGATATATCCATGCTCGTAAAGCTTCTGGGCAATGGACATTGTTCTTGAAACAGAAAAACCAAGCTTGCGGCTGGCTTCCTGTTGCAGGGTAGATGTGGTAAAAGGAGGCGCAGGATTACGCTTAAGGGGCTTTGTTTCCAGGTTGGAGATACTGAAATCTGCATGGATACAGTCATCAAGAAATTTTCTGGCCTGTTCGGCTTTTGGAAAACGTTCTGAAAGTTCAGCTTTAAATCCGTTCCTGAAGGCTGCCTGCAGATTGGCCTCGGGCTGTGGCACGAACTGACCCACAATGCGAAAAGCTGCTGTAGAATTGAACTGGTTCACTTCGCGCTCGCGGTCAACGATCAGACGCACGGCTACTGACTGCACTCTGCCTGCGGAAAGCGAAGGTTTGATCTT
Organism: Sphingobacteriales bacterium; assembly: GCA_043780395.1. Classification (GTDB taxonomy): domain Bacteria; phylum Bacteroidota; class Bacteroidia; order Sphingobacteriales; family Sphingobacteriaceae; genus JANLVJ01. The sequence goes on along the minus strand of JAYWCR010000103.1, from coordinate 4,937 downwards.
ACGCCATAGCACCGGCGAGAGTTCAAAGCCCACTAGCCTGTCAAGCACCCTGCGTGCCTGCTGGGCATGCACAAGGTCATAATTAATCCACCTTGGGTTCTCTATGGCCTTTAAAATGGCAGGCTTGGTGATCTCATGGAATACAATTCTGCGGGTATTCTCTTCCTTCAGCCCCAGCGTCTCTTTCAAATGCCATGAAATAGCTTCGCCTTCACGGTCCTCGTCCGAGGCAAGCCATACGATTTCAGCCTGCTTGGCAAGTCTTTTGAGCTCGGCGACCATGACCTTCTTGTCATCAGGCACCTCATAAACCTGCTCAAAATTCCTGTTTATATCAATGGCGTCATTACCTTTAGCAAGATCTCTGATATGGCCATAACTGGACTTAACCAGAAAATCGCTGCCCAGGTAACCTTCAATGGTCTTAGCCTTTGCCGGTGATTCAACTATGAGTAAATTTTTTGCCATTAGTGTAAAACGCTAGTTTGGATAGGAAGAATCCAGTGCAAAGGAAACAATTAATATTTTGGAAAACCAAATTAAGAACTTTGCAGGTAAAATTCATTCACCGGAACTGCTCGTTATTGCTATTATTACTATAAGTTTATTACAAAGAATCTTTACGAGTTGCCTCATTTCTAAAAGATTTAACTTCAGGAACTCTCAGTCTGTTTTTAAAAATTAATACGATGATAAAAAAAAGATTCTTAGGAAAAAAAGCCCTCGATATTTCAGAGATCGGCTTGGGCTGCATGGGAATGTCTGAATTTTATGGCAGGGGCGATGACAGCATGTCCATTTCCGTGGTACATAAAGCCATTGATGAAGGGATCACTTTCTTTGATACGGCAGATATGTATGGTTCTGGCAGCAATGAAGAGCTACTCGGGAAAGCATTCAAAGGCGTAAGAAGTAAAATTGTGCTGGCCACCAAATTCGGGATCACCCGCAACCCTGACCCTTCCATCGCCACAAGAGGGGTTAACGGCAGGCCTGAATATGTACGCTCGGCCTGTGAGGCCAGCCTGAGCCGCCTGAAAACTGATTATATTGACCTTTACTACCAGCACCGGGTAGATCCGCAGGTGGCTATTGAAGAAACTATCGGCGCCATGGCCGACCTGGTAAAAGAAGGCAAGATCAGGCTGATCGGTATGTCAGAGGCATCGGGTGAAACGTTGGAAAGAGCCATCAAGGTACATCCCATTGCTGCCCTGCAGACTGAATACAGCCTGTGGAGCAGGGAGCCAGAAGATGGAATCCTGGAATTCTGCAAACTGAATGGCATCTCCTTTATTGCCTATAGTCCCCTGGGTCGTGGTTTTCTAAGCGGCAAGATCAAGAGTATTGACGACCTTGAAGAGAATGACTACCGCCGGTTCAGCCCCCGCTACCAGGGTGAGAACTTTGCCAAAAATTTAAAGCTTGTAAAGAGAATTGAAGAGATGGCCCAGATAAAGGAATGTACCGCCTCACAGCTCGCCCTTGCCTGGGTATTGAGCCAGGGTGATCATATTATTCCGATCCCAGGTACCAAACGCATGGAATATCTGCATGAGAACATTGGAGCCTGTGATGTAAAGCTCAGCCCTGAAGAAAAAGAAGAGCTTGAAGATATGCTGCCAAAAGGTGCTGCTGCCGGCCAGCGCTATACGGCTGAGGGCATGAAATCGGTAAATAATTAAAATGCGGATATCGGAACCTGGAATAAAGACCCAGGTTCCTTTCCTCCATATCACTTACCTCGCTCCTGCCGGAGTATAGGTTCTTAAAAAAATATTCAGCAGGCTGAACAGATGCTCATGGGTACCTTCACCCTCATAGATGCCATGTGACCGGTTTGGATATTCCATCATTTGAAAAGGTTTTCCCTGCCTGACCAGCTCGTTGATCAAGAGCTCGGAGTTCTGATAATGTACATTGTCATCTCCCGAACCCTGCACCAACAGGAGATGCCCCTTCAGCCCTGAGGCAAAATTCACAGCCGATCCGTCGGCATAATCTTTAGGGTTTTCATTCAGCAGGCCCATATAACGTTCCTCGTAAATATTATCATACTCTTTAAGCATCGTGACCGGGGCTACTGACATGCCCGTCTGATAGATTCCAGGGTAACGGAACATGAGGTTCAGGGTCATCGACCCTCCCCCGCTCCAGCCCCAGACGGCTACCCTGGATCTGTCCAGAAAAGGATAGGCTGTCAGCAAGGCTGTGGCTGCTGCTGCCTGGTCTGCTGAGTTTATACGTCCTATATTCCGGTAAATAGATTTCCTCCATTCACGGCCTTTGGGTGAGGGGGTGCCCCGGTTGTCTACGGTAATGACCACATAACCTGAATCTGCCAGCTTCTGATGAAATTCATCATAACTGAATTCATCTTTTACCAGGGCTGCTGCAGGTTCACCATATACGTTAAAAAGTACCGGGTACTTTTTTGACGGATCCATGTTTGAAGGCACGATCATTTTCACATCCATGGTGACCTTGTCAGCCGTTGTAATGGTCAGAAACCTGGTTACCGGCTCTTTTCCGGTAAGTGCTAACTTTTGAATGGCCTGATCGCCCAGCATAACCTTATAAGGCTGCAGGCTCAGGAACTGAGATACCGGTGCTATCAGATGACTTGAAAAACCATGGACTGCATAATTCCCATCAGCAGAAATGGAATAATCATGGGTTCCGCTCTGACCTGCCGGGCTGATTCGTACGGGTTGGGCTGAACCCTTTAAGGAGATGCTGTACAGATACTCCTGGGTTGCATTTTCAGGCGAGGCAGTAAAATAAACAAGCCCTCTGGCCTGGTCAACCTGCTTGATCTCTATTACATCATAGTTTCCCTTTGTGATCAAGGCTTCCTGCTTTCCATTTGCAGAGATCTTGTAAATATGTCTCCAGCCGTCCTTTTCACTCAGCCATAAAAAGCTTTTATTGCCTTTGATCCAGTCCCAGCCTACCCTGTCGTACTGACCCTGGTAACTCAGGTCAACCCATGCAGGGTCTGATTCAGTAAAATATGGTTTTACGGCCCCGGTTCCTGTATCAGCAAGATACAGCACTGTTGTATTCTGCTTTCTGTTAAACTGCTGGACTATGAGTGAAGATGATGATCCTGGTGCCCATGCCATACGGGGAAGGTAATGCTGCTTAGGATCACCCGGAATGGCCAGCCAGCTTGTTGCAGCGGTCTGGACATTGACCAGCCCGATACGTACCGAAGAGGGGTCATAGCCTACCTTTGGGTATTCCACCGGAACGGTGAAAGAATAGACAGAATCTGTATTGTTGATCATCAGAAAGTTTCGGATGGCTCTGGCATCAACCTGCCAGTAAGCGATATGCTGGCTGTCGGGGCTCCAGCGAAATCCATCACGGCAGTCAAGTTCCTCTTCATAGGCCCAGTCAAAAGTGCCGTTAATGATGCGGTCAGTACCATCCTGGGTCAGCTGGCTGAGTACCCCGGTGGCCACATCCTGCATATACAGGTTATGCCTGCTTACAAAGGCCAGCTTCATGCCATCAGGTGAAAGCTTTGCAAACTGCAGGGATGAAGGCGCAAGACCAGGACCGGCCTGGCTTAGTTTTTTAGTTCCTGTATTATAGATCCAGTAATCGCCCCGGGTCCTTGCCCTCCAGACGCGCTTTGTATTGGTAAAGAGCAGCAATAGATGCTGGTCTGCTTTCCAGGTATAGCCATCCACATTCAGTGGACCTCTGGCACCTGGTGGGGTTAGGTCTGCTGCTGTAGAAAGAATTGTTTCCTTGAACCCGGCTCCGGGGTCTACCGAAATGATGCTTATCAGAGAATCTTTCCGGTGAACGATCTTGGTATACAAATGACCTGAGGGCTGCCATTTCAAGCCTTCATACAACGACCCTGAACGGGCATTGTGAGAAAGCATGCTGGTTGCCGGGGTTGCCCGGTTGACCCTTGAAAGTAAGGGCTGGGAAAATGACGCAGAAGAGATACTTACTGCTGCGAGAATAAAATACAGGGTTGATTTCAAGTTACAGGTGTTTTACAGGTGTTTTACAGGTCGGCGGGATTATGCCTGTGTAAACTAAATTATTTTTTTTCTTAGTCTGTTGTAATGCCTGATATATTTTAGGAAGCGTTGAAATCTATTAGATTAGTAGACATTATATGTTGCCCTGTGAACAAATCTTTCCCTTGTTTCATATTCTGATTCATTTTCCAAAATTTCATCGGGGTATTTAAGAACTGTGATTCTTTAAGCTCACAGTTTGCAACCTTAACAAAAAAAGCCCCGCAGGCCTTGTTAAGGCCAAGCGGGGCTTAAATAACCAAAAACGCATTACCAGATCTTTGCGCGGTCTTCTGGTTTGCGGTACAGGGCCTCACCAGGCTGTACATTGAAGGCATCATAGAATTCAGGAATGTCCGAGAGCGGACCATTCACCCGAAGGTTTGCCGGGGCATGTACATCGCTCAGAATCTGGCGGGCCAGGCTCTCATCACGTTCATGGCTTAACCATCCCATGGCGTAGCCCAGAAAATAACGCTGAACCGGCGTATACCCATGGAGCTTCTCCCCTTTCTTATACTGGTCGGTCATCTTGAAAGCCTCAAGACCAAGGCGGATACCACCAAGATCGGCCATATTTTCACCCAGACTTGCCTTTCCATTTACATGCATGCTGTCAAGCACTACATAGCTGTCGAACTGGTCTGAAAGCACTTTTGCTTTTTTGGTGAAACGCTGCTCATCTCCTTTTGTCCACCAGCTCTTCAGGTTTCCCTTTTCATCGAACTGACGGCCCTGATCATCAAAACCATGGGTAATTTCATGGCCGATGGTACTGCCTGCAGTATATCCATAGGCCACAGCATCATCGATCTCCTCGTCACGAAGGCCGGGAATGGCCATCTGTGCAGCGGGAAGCACGATCTCATTGTTCGATGGGTTATAATAGGCATT
>JAYWCR010000102.1:0-9511 GCA_043780395.1 Sphingobacteriales bacterium | reverse complement strand
AAGTAGAATATATCTTCATCTGTTGTATTTTAGATAAGTATGAATTTAATTATTTACCCATGGTGGTGACAACATCGGCAGTGCCGACAGCAACCTTTGAGATAACCGTAGAGTTATCAGGTGATGTCTTTACAATGTATACAGCAAGAATCTGTTTGGACAGGTAAATTCTGGAGATGAATGTCTCTGAATTACTTGCTGATCCTTTTGTTAGTAAGATGCCACCCGCTTTAGGGTCTCCGTTATAGATAGAGATCATATGCAAAGCAGTTCCATAACGCGTATCTGAAACATTTACTGCAAAGTGAACATTTCTGGAATTTTCCCAGGTAAATCCAACCGGTACCTTCAATGAATTGGTTGTTCTTTCAATCGCCTTAACTGGAGACTTAAATTTTTCAATTTTTTTACAGGAAGCAAAAGCTGTCAAACTGGCCAATGCCAGCAGAGGTAGTGTTATTTTCATAGATAATTTTCGTTATAGAAACAACTAAAATACGCTGAAAATCAGTTGTTTATCTTATTATATTTTCTTATAGCAGTGGTTAATGAGCATAATGATCAGTACAGAAAGTTCCTTGTAAACCTAACACTGATTTAAAATTAGGTCCCCTTCATTATAAAATATTTTTCTAAATGAACCGCATGGTTTATGTTACCTGCTATTATGAAAGAGTCGGTTATAGAATTAGTTCTTGTGAGCTGGGTAAAAAGCTGATTTCAGAAATAGAATGGTTGCATAAAAAAATAGCCTGCTTTTGTAAAAGCAGGCTATTTTAAATTACTAAAAACTTCTTGTTAATTACAAACGACTTAATTTAAAAGGGTGCCGCATAAATAAGGCTGTTGTTTCTATAACCTGAACTCAGATTGGAATACCAGTCAACAAAATTTCCTTCGGGGCTGGTAATAAAATCGGCCAGATGCGGGTAAGCAAGGCTGATGTCTTTTGTTTCCTTGGGATAATCAAAATGATCAGATGGAAAGGAAATAGCCCATGGCAGGCCTTCTGCAGTTGTATACGTCTCGCTGGCAGAAGAATCATCTTTTGTATTAAATACTTTCATATCGGCAAGGCTTGTTGGATCTATTCCTGCAAGATGTATTTCACGTCTTGAATCTCCATATGTATTTTCAATATACGGATCTTCACCTATTGCGTTCTTTCCACCAATGGTCCAGCCAGCAGTTGGCTGGACATTGAATGAAACAGTGTAAAGTTTAGTTGGGGAAAGCGGTCTTCCTGGAATTGTATTATATTCTACCATTTCTTCACGCATATTACTGAAGATCTTGATTGATGCACCTGAAGCAGTTTGTTCTGCTATACCGCCAGTTAAAGAACCTTCTACCAGATGCTTCAGCCTGATATTATTTCCTGTAAAGCGGATATGGAATGCATTTTTCTGAACACCCCCCGTAGCAAGCAGGTTAAATGTAGCAATAACCTGTACAATAAATCCACGGGCATTTGTTATATAGTTATAACTGGTTTTCATGACTACATCGTTGTAATCGTAATCACCTTTAGATGGCCATAAGTCTTCATAAGCAATGGTTAGAGGTGACAGCCTCGAATCATTATTAAAGGCTTTAGTTTTGTCAAGCGGGTAATCATCTGCATAATCATTAATTGTATCACCATCCGTATCTACAGGATTATCTATAGTAGCTCCGTTAAAATGGGTTATACCTTTTGAAAATATTTTCCCTGTGGGTGTAGCATTTGCCTGTAGAAACATCGGTCCGCTGTTTACAATATTTCCGGTCATTCTGTTTTCCAGCTCAACGCCATTCCCGGCTACCTGCCAGTATACATTGATCCCGGTAAATCCGGTTTTCATCGTTACATTTCCGAGTACATTAAGCTGGCCTGATATTTTAAAGATATAAACTGCGTATTTATCACCACCGTCGTCAAGAACAAGACTATTTGGCACTCTAACATCCCCGTTAAAGGTGTAGGTACCCGGTTTCAAATTGTTATTTGAACCTTCACCCAGGTCAACATAAGGCCTGCCAGGGTTATAGACACTCGATTGTCCCGAAGCAGTTAATGCTACTGTATTAGGATTGATTATATTATTAAGCTGGGTGTTAATAAAGTCGAACATATCATTAATATTCTGACTGCTTAATGTACTGACCTTGCCGCTACCTTTTACAGTGACATTTGACGAAAGATTCGCATCTGTAATGGCAACATTTCCATAAACAGTCGATGGGGCCGAGCCTGAGGTTGTAGTTCCTGTAAGCGCATAGGAATCGCATTTTCCCCAGTCAATTACCTGTGCACTGGCTGCTTGTGAAAACATCCCGCATAGAACTGCAGGAAATAGAAAATATAGTTTTGATTTCATCTGTATTTTAAATGAGGAGTTATGTGTTTTACAGGTTGATTATTGACCCATGGTTGTATTGACGCTGGCAGTACCAACGGCAATTTTAGAGTTAACTGTAGAATTATCAGGTGAGGTTTTGACTATATAAATAAAAGAGATCTGATTTGAAAGATTGATCCTGGTTTCATAAGCAGCACTGTTACTGGCGGCTCCCGAAACCATAAGTTTTCCACCGGCTTTAGGATCACCATTATACACAGCAAGCGTATACAGCGAGTTGCCGAACCTCGTATCAGAAATATTGACTGTAATGTTGATATACCTTGAATTTTTCCAATTGAAACCCAGGGGCACTTTTAAAGAACTAAAGGGTCTGGAGGTGGATTTGAATTTTTCAATCCTTGCGCAGGACGTGAACGAAATCAGGCATATAAAAGTTAATGCGGGAAGTAATTTATTCATGTTATGGGTTTACTATACCCGAAACTATGAGTTGAAAAGATTTAACGATAGATTATATTTTAATATAATATTGGTTTAAATCCGCGTTTATCAGGCATGGAAATTGCACTAGTTATATAATTATAACGGTAAAATAATAACTAATAAATAAAGATAACTATCTGGTAAATAGGGTGTTACAAATAAAACACTACATATATTTTAAACCAGATATTATTTTTCAGGCATATTATTTGGTAATGCTTTGCTTTTGTTACCACCGTTTCCGAATCTTCTTCCAAGAATCGTTTTTACTATTAGCTTATCACTTCCAGGGCTCAGTCCATAGCCTATTCCTGCATTAAATTCCCAGGCCTTGCCAAAGTCAATATCCGTGACTGCAAAGAGTTGCTGCTGCTGCTGTGGATAAGGAAGGAACTGATGAACAGGCCCCAGGGCCCCATAGTATTCAACACCCAGATTAACTTTTTTTGTTATATCATATCCAATCTTCACATTAGGTGAGAATACATAGCCCTGCACTCTTGACGGGCCCATAAAAGAATGATCAAATACCGGGTTGAAGGCAATATAGAGGCGGTCATGCAGAAATTTCTTGTCAATGATCGGTCTTATTTCAAGGGTTTCCACATCAGGCGAAAAAGCTTTCTTCTGCCATCCGTATTCCAGGGACAGACTCAGACCAACCGGCCAGTGGAAACTTTCAGGAATAGCAAATCTGGGTCTGATATGCGAACCAACATAGTTCGTACGCCCATCACTGCCGATGGATGTGAAAATATAAAAACCTGTTTCAAACCAGGGCGCAAAGCCATGCGTAAGCTCAATGGTTTCATGAAATACATGCTGCGTAGGAAGCATTCCGAACTCATCTGTCTTTTTACTTCCATTTATGGTAAAATTACTATGAAGTTCAACCATAGTCACCCCTGTTTCAAGTGTTGGTGCTGAATAGACCTGAACTTCATAGCTCTGGGCGCTTGCTTCTGAAAACAGAAGCACAAAGAAAAAGAGGATCAGACATCTGAAAGGTGACATAGGCGGTAACTTATTTATTAGCTGCATTAAAAAGACATCCTTTGTGGCAGGAAAATTAGAATATTAACCAGCATATTTGCCTTTATTATTAAATTTCAATAAAAGATACGTAATAGCGGGAAAGATAACCTAATTCTAATGTATAATTAACATTGACTAAATTCGTTTTAGATCAATCAAGAAAGAGTTCCATTAATACTTCAGGGGTCTTTTTTACTTTATAATTACCTGTTCAAGCTATGAAAATCTTATTAGTAGAAGATGAAATAAATGTTTCTTCCTTTATAAAAAAAGGTCTTGAAGAATTCGACAATAAGGTTGAGATAGCTGGTGACGGCTTTGAAGGGAAACATAAAGCAAGAGAAGAGAATTTTGACCTTATCATTCTGGATGTCATGTTACCCCGGTTCAGTGGACTGGAAGTGTGCACAGACATTAGGCGCCATAATAAGACTGTACCCATATTAATGCTTACTGCCCTGGGTACCCTGGATGATAAAGTGAACGGGCTTGAAACAGGCGCAGATGATTATCTGATCAAGCCTTTCCATTTCAAGGAACTTTTAGCGCGCATCAAAGCTCTTACCCGACGAAACAGGGTAGAGATGCAGGGAAAGAAATATGCAATTGCTGACCTTGTACTTGATACCCATAGCCGCATGGTAAACAGGGCAAATAAAGAAATTCTTTTGACCGCTAAGGAATATTCCCTGCTGGAGCTGTTCATACTTAACCAGAACAGAGTGCTGTCAAGAGGTGAGATTGCTGAACTAGTCTGGGGTATTGACTTCGATACGGGTACCAATATTATTGACGTGTATGTAAATTACCTGCGAAATAAGATTGAAAAAGGATTTGACAAGAAACTGATCCATACAGTGATTGGCAGAGGATATGTGATGAGGGAAGAATAAGCACTTCTATGTACAGCCCCAAGCCAGTTACATATTTCAGGTCTGTTTACGGACGCACTACTATCCGGTCCAGGCTTGCCCTGCAGTTCACTATTATCTTTGCAGTGATCCTGGGTCTGGTCTTTGTGACGGTTTATGAACTTACTGCTGTCAGCAGAAATCTTGCATTCCGCAATCAGCTTAAAGAAAGATCCATCACAGCAGCAGAGGTATTTCTGGCAGGTGATAATTTCACCAAAGAACGGTTTGGAGAAATTCAGAAGAAGTATCAGGTCAAACTTCCACAGGAAGTGATCAGGGTGTATGATAAAACCAACAAGCCTGTATTTATCGCCGATACTGCACAGTTCTGGGCATCTGATTTTATTGGGGAGGTGCGAAGGCATAAACAGCTTTATTTCAATATAGCTGACCGGCAGTGTTTCGGGATCTATTATCACGATAACCAGGGCGATTATGTGATCATAAGTTCAGCCATAGATACAGGTACCTATCAGCGCTTGGGGTCCCTTCAACTGGTGCTTTTTATTACCCTTATCATTACGCTTACGATGGTCTATTTTACAGGGCAGTGGTTTGCATTAAATGCCCTCAGGCCTATTCTTGGTGTGATGAAACAGGTACAGGGTATTACTGCCTCCAACCTTCATATGAGGGTAGATGAAGGGAATGGGGAGGATGAGATCTCAGAACTTGCGGTGACCTTTAATAACCTGCTAAGCAGGCTAGAAACTTCCTTTGATATGCAGAAATCATTTGTTTCAAATGCATCTCATGAACTCCGTACCCCGATAACTGCCTTTATTGGTGAGCTTGAAGTCACCTTAAACCGTTCCCGGAGTTCTCTTGAATACCAGGAAGTATTGAAACGGTTGTTAAGCCAGGCTGAGCGGCTCAATGAGATTACCAACAGCCTGCTTGATCTTGCCTATGCCGGCAGTAAAGTAGATGCCAGGGAAGATGTGCGCCTTGATGAGCTTATCTGGGATCTGAAAAAACATTACAATGATAAGTTTGGTATGCAGGTCATTGAAGTGCAGATGAAAAATTTGCCCGAAGAGCAGGAATTACTGATCATTCCTGGAAACCGGCAACTATTGTTTATTGCTATAGGAAATATATTGTCAAACGCGATCAAATTTTCAAAAGGTCAAAAAGTGGTATGCTCATTGATCTTTAAAAATAAGAAGATGACGATCACTATTCAAGATAAAGGAATAGGAATCGAGAAAACAGCTCTTAACCAGATATTTCAACCATTTTTCAGGGCAGAAAATGCCCGTATTTTCAGTGGACAGGGAATAGGCCTTTCATTAAGTGAAAATATTGTGAATCTTCACCATGGAAAGATAACTATTGATTCAGAACTTAAAAAAGGAACAATATTTACTATCATTTTTCAGCCATAGTATCCTGAATTCACATTTTTATTCAAAAAATAAATTATTTTTAAAGAATTACGTTACAATACAACTTTTACGAAATAAGAAATAACCTAAAGATGAAACTATTTAATGCGGCATTTATCCTGCTTGCCGCTTCCATTGGCATAAGCGCATGCCATCCTGTACCCAAACCAGAAGCTCCCAAAAAGTTTTGCCTAACTGACAGCATGATGCATTCACTCTCCATTGAAGAGGTGCAGGAAGGTAAGTATACCAAACAGTTGCAGTTGCCTGGAAAGGTGACTTATAATGATGACAAGGTAAACAAAATCTATGCGCTGGTCAGTGGTACAGTGACAGAAGTAAAGGTACAGCTGGGCGACAGGGTACAGAAAGGCCAGGTACTTGCTGTGATCCGCAGTACAGAAATGGCGGGCTATTCAAATGACCTGATCAATGCCCAGGCAACTATCCAGGTAACCAGAAAAGCATTGGATGCCCAGCAGGATCTTTATAAAAGCGGTCTTGCTTCGCAGCGTGATCTTATTGGTGCTCAAACCGATTACCGGAAAGCTCAGTCAGATCTTGCCAGAATCACCTCAGTGCTGAAGATTAACGGGGGCTCTGGCGGAGGTGCTTCGTACATCGTGCATGCACCGGTCAGCGGGTATATTGTAGATAAACAGGTAACTCCGAACACGCAGATCAGGACCGATAATTCAGCAAACCTGTTCATGATCTCTGACCTGCGCAATGTTTGGATCATGGCCAATGTATATGAATCAGATATTACCAAGGTAAAGCTGGGGCAAAAGGTGAAAGTGACAACCCTGAGTTATGCCGACCGGCAGTTCGATGGTGTCATTGACAAGATCTATAATGTGCTGGACCCTGTGAATAAGGTGATGAAGGTGCGCATCCAGATGCATAATAATGATTATGCACTGAAGCCTGAAATGTTTGCCAGTATCCTTGTCAGTGATAAAACGGGAAGTACATTGCTGGGAATCCCCTCAAAAGCTGTCATTTTTGATAACAGCAAGAATTACGTCATGGTATTTCATGATAAATGTACTATTGAAACAAGGCCTGTTGAAATTGCAAATACAGATATAAATGTTTCTTTTATCAGATCAGGATTGCGCCAGGGTGACCGCATCATTGTAAAAAATCAGCTTTTTGTTTATCAGGCTCTCAACGAATAAGAGATGAATTTCATTAAAAATATCATCAGTTTTTCACTGAAGAACAGATTCTTTGTTTTTTTCTGCGTAGGAATTTTACTGGTGGCTGGAATCATCAGTTTTCGGAATACTCCGATTGAGGCCTTTCCCGATATTACCAATACCGAGATCACCATCATTACCCAATGGCCGGGTCGAAGTGCTGAAGAAATTGAAAAATATGTAACCATTCCTCTGGAGGTAGCATTGAATCCGGTACAAGGCAAGACCAGCATCCGTTCTATCCAGCTCTTTGGCCTGTCGTGGATAAAGATCATTTTCGATGATGAAATTGATGATTTCCATGCCCGGCAGCAGGTTTTTAACCTGCTTTCAGGGATTAATCTGCCTGATAATATCCAGCCCCAGGTACAGCCACCTACCGGACCGACGGGTGAGATTTACAGGTTTACCCTGAAAAGCAGAACCCGGTCGGCACGCGATCTGAAAACGCTGATGGACTGGGTCGTTTACAGGCAGATGCTCCAGGTGCCAGGCGTTGCGGATATGGTAAGCTTCGGTGGGGAAGTAAAGACCTATGAGATCAGTGTAAACCCCAAAAAACTTGCAGACCTGAAACTTACCCCCCTGCAGGTATTCCAGGCCATTCAGAAAAGTAATATAAATGTAGGCGGCGATGTACTGACCAAGAATGGACAGGCTTATGTGGTGCGTGGCATTGGCCTGCTTAATAATGTGTCAGAGATCCAGCATGTCATCGTTGACAACCAGAATGGTATACCGATTCTGGTAAAGAACCTGGCCGATGTATCTGAATCAAGCCTTCCACATCTTGGACAGGTAGGCCGCGATACCGCCAATAATGTGGTTGAGGCTATAGTGCTGATGCGCAAGGGTGAAAATCCTACCCAGGTGGTGAAACTTGTGAATGAGAAGGTAAGTGATATCAATTCAAAGATCCTTCCGCGTGACACCAAGATCGACACATTCTATAACCGCCAGAACCTGGTAGATTATGCTACCCATACAGTACTTCATAACCTTGCAGAAGGGGTTATTCTGGTTACGCTGATCGTATTCATTTTCATGGCCGACTGGCGTACCACCCTGATCGTATCCCTGATCATTCCCCTTTCCCTGCTTTTCGCCTTCATCTGCCTGAGGCTTAAAGGAATGAATGCCAACCTGCTTTCATTGGGGGCAGTAGATTTCGGGATCATCATTGATGGAGCAGTGGTCATGGTCGAAGGCATCTTTGTAGCCCTGGATGAGGTCGCCCACCGGGTGGGCATGGAAAAGTTTAATAAGCTTTCAAAACTTGGACTTATAAAAAAGGCCACCACTGAATCAGGAAGGGCTATTTTCTTCTCCAAACTGATCATCCTTACCGGTCTGCTTCCAATCTTCTTATTTCAGAAAATTGAAGGAAAGACCTTCTCACCCCTTGCCTATACCCTCGGCTTTGCCTTGCTTGGGGCTCTGATCCTGACAATGACCTTTGTTCCATTAATGGCAAGTCTGCTGCTCAATAAAAATGTAAAGGAAAAAAATAATATTGTAGTCCGCAATGTGCATAAATACGGACTCAGGCTTTATGGATTTATGCATAGCCATAAAAAGTCAGCCCTGATAGGGGCGTCGCTGGTGTTGTTTATAGGTCTGTACAGTGCCCGCTTTCTGGGCTCTGAGTTTCTTCCCCAGCTGAACGAAGGAGGTATTTATGTGCGGGCAAGTCTGCCTATGAGCATTTCCCTTTCTGAAGGTGTAAAGGTGGCCGATACAATGCGCCGGCTTTTTAAACAGTTTCCTGAAGTAAAGGCGGTTATTTCCCAGACAGGCCGCCCTGATGATGGCACAGACGTGACTGGATTCTATAACCTTGAATTTTTTGTCGACCTCAATCCTCAGGACGACTGGAAGCGAAAAGAGACGAAGGAAGAACTGATCAGCGAGATGCAGCATAAGCTTGGTTTGTTTCCGGGCGTAGACCTGAACTTTTCTCAACCGATCATGGATAATGTGGAAGAAGCCGTATCTGGGGTAAAGGGATCTAATGCGGTAAAGATCTTTTCTGATGACCTTGATATTCTAAACGCAAAGGCTGAACAGGTCTACAGGATTCTGGGATCGATCAGGGGTGTAGAAGACCTGGGGATTGTCAAGAACATAGGCCAGCCGGAACTCCG